>NZ_JBEXMX010000005.1:0-101383 GCF_040610755.1 Gordonia sp. NPDC003585
TGAGCGACCCGGCCGGTCATCTGTTCTCCGAACGTCTCACCGAAGCGCTCGACCTGGATCTGCCGACGATGCAGCCCGGCTATGGACTGATCGGCACGCTGATCGTCGGTGTTCTGGTGTTGGCACTGGCGGTGTTCTGGGCTGCGACGTCGTGGAGGCGCCCTACCCGAACCGACGAATCGTCTTGATCGGCGGCATCCGGTCGAGCGGGGTGAACCCGATCGGGACACCGTTGGGTCCGTACGCGTTGAAGACCTGGCCGAACCCGGCGTAGATGCCGATGTGGCTGGCGTCGCGCCAGAACACGATCGCGTCGCCCGGCGCGAGGGCGCTCATCGGGATCGCGTGACCCACCCGGGCCTGCTGCTGACTGACGCGTGGCAGCCGGATTCCCGCGGTACCGAATGCCCATTGGACCAGGCCGGAGCAGTCCCACGAGTTCGGTCCGACGCCGCCCCACTTGTACGGCTTACCCATTTGCGTCATCGCCGCCGACAGCGCCTGCAACCCGGCCGGGGTCGATATCGGCAGGTAGATCTCCACCGAACCCGACGAGCCGGATGACCCGGTGTCGGCCGACGCGGTGGGTTCGCCCGCGGCCAGGGCGACACCGGTGGCCATGACGAGCGCAGCGCCGATCGCCGCGACACGGCAACGGAGACTCGACACGCGATCCAGGGTGACCCCTCGGTTCGGGGAAGTCTCAGGTTGCGGTTGAGATGTTATCGATGCGTGACCTTCACCTGCGGGTCACCAGTAGCCGTCGGGGTCGCTCTCGGGTGACTCGGCGGGAATGATGCCCTCGGCGACGCCGTGGTCGATGCTCGCCGACAGCCGGGGGCAGGTGGGCATCATGGCGGTGTTGCCGCCCTGCTCACGGATGCGTTCGAGTTCATTGCAGCGGGCCCGCGCATCGGCGTTCCACTGCACGCTCGTGTGGAACGAACTGGTCTTCTTGACCATGACGCACGCGTGACACGATCGGCACTCGATCTCGGTCATTCCGCCCCGCAGGTAATGCTCGCGGTCGCGGGCGGTCGCGGCATGCACGGCGGCCAGACGGTCGGGATCGCCGCCGAAATCGGGTGCCTTGGCCCAGCCGATCTGGCTGTCGGCGGTCGGACGTTCGGCGGCGCGGGTCATCGCCTCAGACCTCGGCCGTTTGGACGGAGTCGTCGGCGTCCTCGGACTCCTTCGCGGCCTCCTGCATGCGCAAGTTCTCCTGGATCTCGACACCCCAGCTCTCCAAGGCCTTCTCGGTGTCGATCTCGTACTCGAAGCGCTGGGTCATCTCGTCGGTGACGTCGGCCTTGTCGACGTAGAACTGCTCGTACCAGCGTCGCAGTTGGTAGACCGGGCCGTCTTCTTCGACGAGGAGCGGATTGTCGATGCGGGTCTTGTGCTTCCAGATCTCGACGTCCTGCAGGAATCCGACCTCGACGCCGGCGCTGATCTTCTTGGCCATCTTGGCGGCCTGCTCGTTGGTGAGACCGTCGGGGACCTTGGCCATCACCCCGTACATCAGGACGAAGGAGTTGGCGTCGATCGGGTAGTGGCAGTTGGTGAGGATGGTCTCGACCGCGAACTCGCCGTAGTACTGGATCATCGGGTTCAGCATGTAGGACGGGCCGTAGTACGCCGCGATCGACTCGAGCCGGCTGTCGCCGTAGTTGGTGCCGAGCGTGACGTCGGGGCGGCCGTGCGAATTCATGTACTGCGCAGCGGTTTCGCCCTCGAAGACGTTCTTGAAGTAGTCGGGCAGGGCGAAGTGCACGTAGTAGAAGTGCGCCATGTCGACGACGTTGTCGATGATCTCGCGGCAGTTGGAGCCCTCGATGACGATCCGGTTCCACGTCCAGGCGGTCCACTCGTCGGACCCGACCTCGTCGAGCGCCGGGATGATGCAGTCCTCGGGTGGCGCGTTGCCCTCGGGGTCGTTGTAGACGAACACCTGGCCGTTGCGGACCATCGTCGGCCACGACCGGGTCTTGGCCAGCTTGGGATTGCGTTTCGCGTAGGGAACTCCGGCGCAGCGGCCGTTGCCCTTCCATTGCCAGCCGTGGAAGGGGCAGGCGACGTTACCGTCGTCCTTGATGCTGCCCTGGGAGAGGTCGGCACCCATGTGGCGGCAGAAGGCGTCGAGGACGTTGAGCTTCACCTCGCCGTTCTCGTCCCGGGTTGCCCACACGACCAGCTTGGTGCCGAAGATCTGCACCGAGTGCGGCTTGCCGTCGTCGAACTCGTCGATCAGGCCGAGGCAATGCCAACCGCGTGCGAACCGGGAGGGCGGGGCGCCGGTGTCGATCTCGCGCACTCCCGGCTCTTCACCGCTGCGCGTGGAACCGACCGTCTCGGGTGTCGCCGACATTCGTCTCTCCTGTCACTCGACTCGCGTTGCGTGGATCCGCAGACGAACGCGGACCGCATGATGCAATACTAGAACACGTTTCAATAATGATCCGTCAATCGGGGCGAGTGGTCCAGGTCTGTCCTGGAAATGGGCATAAAGTCCCAGTACTCGACATAAATGAGAACGTGTTCTAATCTCGAGTCTGACGACGATGATGGCCGGCCACCGAGGTTGGCGACTATGGAGTAGGAGTGGACGATGCGCAGCGAAGCCGCGGAGCAGGTCCTGGAGAAGATCAACGCACTGTTGCCCGAGATCGAGCAGCGCGCGCAGCAGACCGAAGACCTGCGCCGCATCCCCGACGAGACGGTGTCGAGTCTGGAAAGCGCCGGCTTCTTCAAGCTGATGCAGCCCGAGCAGTGGGGCGGCTACCAGGTCGACCCGGTGACCTTCTACGAAGCGGTCCGTCGGATCGCGACCGCCTGCGGTTCCACCGGCTGGGTGGCCGGGATCATCGGTATCCACAACTGGCATCTCGCCCTGTTCGACCAGCAGGCCCAGGAGGACGTCTGGGGTTCGGACACCTCGGTCCGGATCTCGTCGTCGTATGCGCCCATGGGTATGGGTGAGGTCGTCGACGGCGGCTACAAGGTCAACGGCAACTGGGCGTTCTCGTCGGGCTGCGAACTCGCTGACTGGACCTTTGTCGGCGGCCCGGTGATCAAGCGCGGCAAGCCCGTCGACTTCGTCAGCTTCTTGCTGCCCCGGTCGGACTACACCATCAAGGATGTGTGGAACGTGGTGGGACTCAAGGGAACCGGCTCGAACACGCTGGAGGTCAAGGACGCATTCGTCCCGACGCACCGCGTGCTGAGCATGCGCACCATGGCCGAATACAAGAGCCCCGGCCTGGAGCGCAACACCGCACCCGTCTACCGGATGCCTTGGGGCACCATCCATCCCAGCGTGATCTCGGCACCCATCGTGGGCATGGCCTACGGTGCCTACCGGGCGCACGTCGAGCATCAGGGCAAGCGCGTGCGCGCCGCCTACGCGGGCGAGAAGTCCAAGGACGACCCGTTCGCCAAGGTGCGTATCGCCGGCGCCGCCAGTGACATCGACGCCGCGTGGCGTCAGCTGTCGGGCAATCTGGCCGCCGAGTACGAGCTGATCCGCAAGGGTGAGGAACCCCCGATGGAGATGCGCACCGCCGCCCGGCGCGACCAGGTCCGCGCAACCGCTCGGGCCATCGCGTCCATCGACAGTCTCTTCGAGAACTCCGGTGCCGGAGCGTTGAACCTCGACTCGCCGATCCAGCGGTTCTGGCGCGACGCACACGCCGGCCGGGTGCACGCCGCCAACGATCCCGAGCGCGCGTACGTGGCGTTCGGCAACAACGAGTTCGGGATTCCCATCGGCGACACCATGGTCTGACTTCTCGAGGCTCGCAAGGTCGCACCGTTACCGCTCCCTGAGGTGCGAGGAGCGCAAGCGACGAGCCTCGAAGGGCCTGGCAACACTCGACAAAAAGCAGTTCCAAGGAGTCATCACATGAGTGACAGCAGTCCGATCAGATCGCTGGGATACATGCGCATCGAGGCCACCGACATGGCCGCGTGGCGGGAGTACGGACTCAAGGTTCTCGGCATGATCGAGGGCAAGGGGTCCACCGAAGGTGCGCTGTATCTGCGCATGGACGACTTTCCCGCACGTCTGGTGATCGTGCCGTCCGACCGCGACCATCTCGGTAGCTCAGGCTGGGAATGCGCGAATGCGCAAGCGCTACAGGATGTTCGCAACCGGCTGTCGGCCGCGGGCGTTGTGTACCGCGAGGGCAAGGACGAGGAACTGGCCGATCGTCGTGTCGTGGAGATGATTGTCTTCAACGACCCGGCCGGCAACACGCTGGAGGCGTTTCACGGTGCGGCACTGGAGCATCGGCGCATCGTCAGCCCGTACGGGCACCGGTTCGTCACCGAGGAGCAGGGGCTCGGGCATGTTGTGCTCACCTGCGACGACGACAAGGCCGCACTCGAGTTCTACCGCGACGTCCTCGGCTTCAAGCTCCGCGATTCGATGCGTCTGCCCCCGCAGGTCGTCGGACGTGAAGAGGGCGAGGAGGTTCCGTGGCTGCGGTTCCTCGGCTGCAACCCGCGCCACCACTCACTCGCGTTCCTGCCGATCCCCAACGAGACCGGCATCGTGCATCTGATGGTGGAGGTGGAGAACTCCGACGACGTCGGGCTGTGCCTCGACCGCGCGCTGCGCAAGAAGGTGAAGATGTCGGCGACCCTCGGCCGCCACGTCAATGACCTGATGCTGTCCTTCTACATGAAGACCCCGGGTGGGTTCGACATCGAATTCGGTTGTGAAGGAAGAACCGTCGACGATCACGAATGGATCGCACGGGAGAGCACCGCGGTCAGCTTGTGGGGGCATGACTTCACCGTCGGGTTCAAAGGCTGACATGACACAGACCCCATACGGTTCGGCCGAGTTCGACTCTCGGCAGTTCCGGACGGCAATGGGTCAGTTCTGTACCGGCGTCACCGTGATCACCACGTTCGAGATCGGCGACGACGGTGTCGGCCGGCCGGTCGGGTTCGCGTGTCAATCGTTCGCGGCGCTGTCGCTCGACCCGCCGCTCGTGCTGTTCTGCCCGCAGAAGACCTCGCGCACCTGGAAGGTCATCGAGAAGACCGGAAAGTTCTGCGTCAACGTCCTGTCGAATCGTCAGCAGGATGTGAGCGCGACGTTCGGTGCGCCCGGCGACGACAAGTTCGCGTCGATCACCTGGGACCCGTCACCGGCCGGGTTGCCGGTGATCCGGCATGCCCTGACGTGGGTGGAATGCGACATCGAGCAGGTCACCGACGGCGGCGATCACTTCATCGTCATCGGGCGGGCGATCACGCTTGGCGACGTCCTGCAGGACAAGCCGCTGCTGTTCTACCGCGGCGGCTACCTGTCGACCGAACACCCGCGGGTCACACCCGCGCAGGCCGAACTCGAGAACTTTCTCACCTGGACCGGAGGAGACACCTGGCTATGAGCGCCACGGTCATGGCACCGACTGCGGTGGCCAAGCCCCTGACGGATGCGATCGCCGAGGCGGAAAAGCTCATCGCCTCAGCGGAATTCGTGGAGAGCGAACAAGATCTGGCGGAGGGATACGACTACCTCGCCGGCAGCATCGCGGCAATACTGCAGTTGGTTCGCTCTCGTCAGAAGACTCACCCGAACTTCATCACCTCGACGGGTCCGTCGACCAAAATGGGTCTCGACAACCCGGACACCCTCTACTACCACGCCGACGTGGAAGATTCCGGCACCTACATCGTGCGGGGACATCGGGGTGGCACAGCAGATCTGAGCTTCCAGGTGCTGCGCGGCGACTACACGCCGTCGGAGGTGCCCGGCGGCGACGACGCGTTCGACGACCGACGCATCCCCATCGACGCCGACGGCAACTTCGAGATCACCTTCGGGCCCCCAAAGGAATCCGCAACGGACGGATACTTCGTTCTCCCCGAGGGAGCATCGATGCTCTCGGTGCGCGAGGTGTACAGCGATTGGGCGGTCCGGAAGGGATCGATCTCCATCGAGCGCGTCGACACCGTGGGCACCGCACCGGAAGAACCCGACCTGGCGCGGGTGGTGCGCCGGTATGCCACGGCCGGAAAGATGCTGACCTCGCGGATCAACACCTGGTTCAACTTTCCCAAGTGGTTCTACCTCGACGAACCGGTCAACACCTTCACCCCGCCACGCCTGACGCCGGGTGGGCTGTCCACCCAGTTCTCCTCGGTGGGCCATTTCCGGCTTGCCGACGACGAGGCCATGGTGATCACGGTCCCGAAATCGGATGCGCCATACCAGGGTTTCCAACTGGGGTCGATGTGGTACATCTCGCTCGACTACGTCAATCACCAGACGAGCCTGAATTCGTCTCAGGCGCAGGTTGATCCGGACGGCATGATCCGCATGGTGGTGTCGCGCCGCGACCCCGGCATCGCCAACTGGATCGAGACGACCGGCCGGGTGACCGGAATTCTCCAGTTCCGCTGGCAGCGCGTGGCCGCACCTATCACTCCCGAGCAGGGACCGAGTGCACAGGTCGTGGACTTCGACGACGTCGCGGCGCATCTGCCCTACCTCGATTCGAACCGGATCGATGACAGCGGGTGGCGGGATCGAATCGCTGCGCGGCAACGCGCTTTTGCCGAAAGGATGCTCGGATGACCGGCGTGTTGGACGGAAAGGTCGTCGTCGTTTCCGGGGTCGGCCCCGGGTTGGGTCGGTCGATCTGTCTGCGCGCTGCTGCAGCCGGGGCGTCGGTGGTCTTGGCCGCACGCACCGAGTCCCGCCTGAAAGACGTTGCCGCCGAGGTCGACGCCGCGGGTGGAACGTCGCTCGTGGTGCCGACCGACATCACCGACGACGACGCGGTCGACGGTCTTGTGCGCTCGGTGCTCGACGAGTTCGGCCGGGCCGACGTGGTGGTCAACAATGCGTTCGCGCTTCCGTCGATGAAGCCGTTGGCGCGCACCGACTTCGACCAGATCAGCGCGAGCCTGGACCTGACCGTCCTGGGCACCCTGCGTGTCATCAAGGCGTTCACCGAGACGCTGGCCGAAGCCGACGGCGCGATTGTCAACATCAACTCGATGGTGATCCGCCATTCCGAACCCCGATACGGCAGCTACAAACTCGCGAAGTCGGCGTTGCTGGCGATGTCGCAGACCCTGGCGACCGAGCTGGGCGGCAAGGGGATTCGGATCAACACCGTCGCGCCCGGCTACATCTGGGACGACCAACTGAAGTGGTACTTCGGCGAGGTGGCCAAGAAGTACGACATCACGCCCGAGCAGGTGTACGAGCAGACGGCCGCCAAATCCGATCTGAAGCGTCTACCCGAACCCGACGAGATCGCCGAGGCCGTCGTCTTTCTCGCGTCCCCGATGGCCAGCGCGATCACAGGTCACACCCTCGACGTGAATTGTGGTGAGTACCATGACTAGTTCGGCGACGAGCACGGGAAGCCCGCGGACGTCGGTCGGTACCGTCGAGGATCTGCATGCGTCGGCCACCCGTGCTACCGGCCTGGACGACTTCGGTGACGACGCCTACCTGGAACCGCTTGGTGTACTGCTGGATTCGTATCGCACCGAGGCAGGCCTGACGGAGCTGGGCAGCAAGATGTTCCGGTTCTTCCTCAAGGGTGCGCTGATCGCGCGTCTGCTGAGCGAAGCGGCGTGGAAGGCGAATCCGGGTTACGCGGATGTCGAGATCCGACGCCCGATCTTCGTGACCGGCCTGCCACGCACCGGTACCACCGCGCTGCATCGACTACTCACTGCAGATCCCGGTCATCAGGGCTTGGAGATGTGGCTGGCCGAGTTCCCGCAGCCTCGGCCGCCGCGCGACACCTGGGCCGACAATCCGGTGTATCAGCAGATCGATGCCGGGCTGGCGCAGCATCACGTCGAGAATCCCGAATTCATGGGGTTGCACTACATGGATGCCGGCGAGGTCGAGGAGTGCTGGCAACTCCTGCGGCAGAGCGTCATGTCGATTTCCTACGAGTCGCTGGCGTACTTGCCGACGTACTCACAATGGCTCGCCGGGCAGGACTGGACCCCGGCGTACCTGCGCCACAAGCGGAACTTGCAGATGATCGGGTTGAATGATCCCGAGAAGCGTTGGGTTCTCAAGAATCCCAGCCACCTGTTTGCGCTCGACGCGCTGATGGCGGCGTATCCCGATGCGCTGGTGATCCAGACGCACCGCGAGCCGAAGACGATCATCGCGTCGATGTGCAGCCTGGCCGAGCACGCGACGCCGGGCTGGTCGACCACCTTTGTCTGCGACACGATCGGCAGCGCTCAACTCGAACTCTGGTCCCGTGGACTGCGTGAGTTCTCGGCGGCGCGTGGGCGATACGACTCGTCGCAGTTTCTTGACGTCGACTTCGCCGATCTGCGCAACGATCCGATGGGGACCGTCGAGCGGGTGTACGCGGCGCTCGACGCGCCGTTCACCGACGACGCGCGCAAGGCTGTCGTGGCCCTCGATGAGGAGAGCAAGACCGGGGACCGCAAACCGCAGCATCGATATCAGCTGTCTGACTACGGACTCGACGAGCAGACGGTGGCGGCTGCTTTCGCGGGCTGACCCGTCGAGTTCGGTGAATGGCCCTCCGCCGCTCCCTGATCCGAAGAGTCGGTGACTGCCTGTCGGGCTGGGGAATTGGGGCGCTTGTGCCGGCGTCGGTCCCCTGAAACTAGGGGATGAGTTTCTTCCCCTAGGTCTGGAGTCGTCCCTCAGCAATTTCGCGGGGAAGACACCAAAGGTAGGGGACGAATCTTCTTCCCCTAGATTCTTTCGGTCCAGACGGCACAACTACCTCGTCCACCTCCAAGGGCCGTTGCGGTAGGCCGCGGGAGTGTCGTGGCCGACGGATGGGTGGTCACCCGGTGCGCGTCGGCGTGAAGCGAACGCAGAAACCGCGTGTCCGGTCAGAAACCGTATGCGCGTATACGGGTTCCGGCCATGGCCGCGGTTTCTGACCACATGTGCGGTTTCGGTGACGGACTTCACGACGTCAACAGGGCCCGCCCTTTGTGTCGAAATCTGTACGTGGCAGCGAAGCCACGTGCAATGTGCACTTTGTCGGTGGTCTCGACATGACGCCTAGCCTGGCGGCTCGGAGTCGCTCGAGCAGCGGGGGTGGTGACTCGCCAGGATCAACCGCGCAACGCTGCCACTGCTTCTCCCACGGCGCGATGGGGCGCCCCGAACAACTGCGCACTGCCGTGTGCGCGTTTGAAATACAGCTGGATGTCGTGTTCCCAGGTGATGCCGATGCCACCGTGCAATTGGATCGCGTCCCCGGTCACGGTACGGAAGGCCTCGGAGCAGTAGACATGTGCGGCGAGGGCAAGCTCATCGCCATCCGGATCGCCGGCCACCAGAGCGGACACTGCGGCACGGGAGATCGACCGTGTGGTCTCGACCAGCACGTACATGTCGGCCATGCGGTGTTTGAGGGCCTGGAAGGAACCGATGGTGCGTCCGAATTGCTTGCGGGACTTGGTGTATTCGACGGTCAGATCCAGGGCCGCCTGCGCGCCGCCGACCTGTTCGGCCGACAGGAGGGCCCAGGCAAGCGACCGCAATCGGTGTGCGAGATCGGCGGGTGCCGGGATGGTCGTCGCCGAAACCTCGTCGAAGTGCACCGAACTCAACGGCCTGGTGGGGTCCATGGTGGGCAGCGGCGTCACCGTGACTCCGTCGGAGGTGGCGTCCACTTCGTGGAGCGTCACGCCCTCCCCGCTGGAGGCAAGCACCACCAGCGTGTCGGCGACTTCGCCGTCGATCACGAAGTGGGCTGTCCCGGTCAGCAAACCGGCATCCGCCCGCACGCTGGGCCGGTCCCAGCCTGTTTCGCCTGCCCAGCACAATGCGGCCACCCGCTCGCCGGAGGCCAGGTCGGGCAGCAGGCGTTTGGAGGTGTCGTCGTCGTCCGCGATCAGAATGGCCGCGGTGGCGAGAACGGCGGACCCGAACACGGGAACGGGACTCAGTGCGGCGCCCAGTTCTTCCAGTACCGCGGCGCTCTCGACGAAAGTCGCTCCAGCTCCGCCGAATTCCTCCGGAACGGGCAACGCGGCCACACCGATCTCGCTGCACAGGGTGCGCCACAGGTCGCGGTCGGAGCGAGGTGTCGAACCCATCGCAGCACGCACCGAGGCCGAGTCCCCACGCCGCTTGCACAGGTCACGGACCGCGGTGGCCAGGGCATCGCGCTCTTCGGCCGAAACCGCCTCGATGGTCATCGCAGCGTCTCCAGGATCGCGTTCCGATGGACAGCCGGTGTGCCCCACGAACTCAGCAATGCGCGAGTCTTGGTGATGTACAACGACAGATCATGCTCCGCGGTGTAGCCGATCGCGCCGAGGACCTGCAGCGACCGGCGTGCAGCGAGATGGGCCGCGTCGGCCGTGGCAACCTTGGCAGCCGCGATGTCGCGTCGTACGTCGGTGTCCTCGGGCACCTGACCGTCGATGCCGAGAGCCGCCGCATGCACCAGCGGACGGGCCATCTCGAGCGCGATCGCGACGTCGGCAAGGTGATGCTTGACGGCCTGGAACGATCCGATCGGCCGGCCGAATTGCTTGCGCGCCTGCGCATACTCGGCGGCAATCGCGAGCATGGCCTGTCCGAGGCCGAGGAGTTGGGCCGCGGTCGCCAGGACGCCGGCGTCGACCGCATCGGTGGCATCGACGCTCTCGGCGAGAACCTCACCGGCGGTCACTCGAGAGAGGGTCCGGGTGGGGTCGACCGACCGTAGGGTCTCCTCGATGTGTCCGATCGCCAGCACGCCGTCGGTGACCACGTACCGATCGTCCACGGCATCGGCATCGGCGGCCAGCAGTGCCAGGGGTGCGATCGCGCACGTGGCGCCGCGGCCCGCCGCCAGGGCGGTCAGACGCTCGGTGTGACCGGCATCCCGGAGTAGAACGGGAAGTACTGCAATACTTTCCGCGATTGGTCCGGGGACGCAGTGTTTGCCGAGTTGTTCGACGGCGACGACCATCTCGATCGCGCCGGCGCTCGATCCGCCGTGTGACTCGTCGATGAGGAGGCCACAGATGCCGGTGTCGGCGAGTTGAGCGTAGACCGCCGACGCGGCGCCCCGATCACCGGCCGCCCAGGCGCGGGCCGCCGCGGGCATGTCGGCCTTGGTGAGGATTGCGTCGATGGTCGACGCGAGGTCGTCGTGTATGTCCGAGAGCAGGAATTCCATCGTCTCACCGATCTCCGCGGGGCAGTCCGAGCAGCCGTTCCGCGATCACATTGCGCTGAATCTCGTTGGTGCCGGCATAGATCGGTCCGGATAGCGAGAACAGGTAGCCGTCCATCCAGGGGTCGTCGAGTTCGGCGGTCGCACCCTGCAGATCCAACGCGGTCTCGTGCGCGGCGATGTCCCACTGGGACCAGAAGACCTTGTTGATCGACGACTCCATGCCCAACTGGCCACCGGCGGCGAGGCGGCTCACCGTCTGATAGGTGGACAATTCGTAAGCGCGCGAACCGATCCAGGCGTCGGCTACGTGGGCATCGACATTCGCGGTCGTGGGGACGTCGTCGCGTGCTTCCTTCCACAGCTTCACGAGTCGGTCGGTGGTGGCCAGGAACCGGCCGGGGGAGCGTAGCGACAGGCCACGCTCGTTGGCCGCCGTGCTCATCGCCACCCGCCAGCCGTTGTCGACCGTACCGATCACGCCCGACGCGCCGGGGTCGGCCGGGTCGTCGGGGACGAAGACGTCTTCGAGGAACAGTTCCGCGAAACCCGCCTCGCCGTCGAGCTGCGCGATGGGGCGCACCGTCACCCCGGGAGCCCGCAGGTCGAACATGAAGTAGGTCAACCCTTTATGCCGTTGTGCGGCCCTGTCGGTGCGGAACAGGCCGAAGGCCCAGTCGGCGAAGCTCGACCGCGAACTCCACGTTTTCTGGCCGTTGAGCAGCCAGCCGCCGTCGGTGCGGGTGGCCGTCGACCGGAGCGACGCGAGGTCGCTGCCCGCCTCCGGCTCGCTCCACGCCTGACCCCAGATGTCGTCCGCACGGGCCATCCGCGGCATGATCCGGGCCAGCTGGTCGGGATGAGCGTGTTCGAAAAGTGTTGGTGCCAAGAGGAAGATTCCGTTCTGGCTGACGCGGCCCGGCGCACCGGACCGGTAGTACTCCTCCTCGAAGATGACCCAGTGCAGCAGCGGGACGTCGCGCCCGCCGTACTCTTCCGGCCAACTCACCACCGACATTCGGTCGGCGGCCATGGTCCGCTCCCATTCGCGGTGCGCCTCGAATCCGTCGGCGGTGTCCATCGATGGAAGGGGCTGAGCCGGAACATGTTCGGCCAGCCAGGTGCGTACCTCGTGGCGGAACTTCTCGGCCGCCGCGTCGAACAGCAGATCCATGTCAGCGGCCCGTCCCATTGGCGCTTGACGCCTTCATCGACTTGGCGTCCATGCCGCCCAGCGAATCCCCACCGTCCTCGGCGTTGGCGGCATGCGCGAAGTGGTGCCAGCCGAACACCGAATCCATCGCGTTGCGCAGCCCCATCTGGTCCTCGCAGATGTTGACCGCCTTCTTGCTGAGCATGAGGCCCTGGATCGGCATCGCCGCGATCTGCTCGGCGATGGCGTCGACCTTGGTGGCGAGTTCGTCGCGCGGCACAACGTGATTGACCATGCCCCACTCGGCGGCCTGTGCCGCGGTGAAGCGTTCGCCGGTGAACAGGATCTCTTTGGCGCGTCGGGTACCGAGCGCGTAGGCGTGCGCGAAATACTCGACGCCGGGAATGCCCATGCGGGCGACCGGGTCGGAGAAGAAGGCGTCGTCGGAGGCGACGATGAAGTCGCAGATCCAGGCGAGCATGAGTCCGCCCGCGATGCAGGCGCCGTGCACCTGCGCGATGACCGGCTTGGGCATCTCCCGCCACCTACGGCACATACCCATGTACACCTCCATCTCACGCGCGAGCCGCTGGTCGGCGCCCGATCGGTCGGTGTGGTCCCAGTACAGGGTGGCGACGTTGTCGTAGTAGGTGTCGAAGTCGCGTTCCGGTGTGCCGATGTCGTGGCCCGCCGAGAAGTGCTTGCCGTTGGCGCGAAGCACGATGACCTTGACGGCCTTGTCGTCGACCGCCCGGCGGAACGCGGAGTCCAACGAATAGGTCATCACCGAGTTCTGGGCGTTGCGGTACTCGGGCCGGTTGAGCGTCACGTACGCGACGGCACCATCGGGTCCGCCGGTCTCATAGGCCACCGGGGTGGTGTCCGGCCCGAGTTCGTCGGGGCGCAGGGCAGGGGGAATCACCGCGTCGCTCATGCCTCCGAGCGTAACCTAGCAAGTGCTTGGTTGGTAGGGTCTGGTCGGAGTCGAACGCGGCGTCGATCACAGGTGCGTGCTGACCCATTCGGCGGCCCGCACGGCCGATTCGGCGAGTTCGCGCAGTTCATACCCAGTTTTCACACCGCCGGGACAGGCGACGAGGGATGCCACGACCGTGCCGCCGGCGTCGAAGACCGGTGTGCCGAGGGTGACGACGCCGTGCTCGGTGTCGTCGGACAACTCGGTGTCGAGGTAGTCGATGTCGCCGAGTTCGCTGAGCAGATCGCCGACGCGGGAGCGCAGCGAATCCGAGACGCCGTCGAGCGAACTCAGTGCGTCGATCATTGCGATGTGGTCGGGGGTCAGGCGCTCGATGGAATAGCCGCGTTCGCGGATCTCGTCGAGCACGATGGCCAGACGGGTACGCACCGACGCCGGGGCCTGTTCGATCCATTGTGTCCGGTCGGTCGGACTCGACCACGCGATGAACTCGCGACAGATGGGTGGACGTAACCGGATTCGACGACCGGGGCGGAACCAGGAGGCGGCCGGGTCGAGGCGCGACGACCCATCGTCGGGCAGAGCGTGTTCGACGACGGAGATCGTCTCGGCGTCGATGCGCCGGGCCAAGAAGCATGGCATCCCGTGTTCGTCGGCGAAGTTCCGGACGGCCGGGCCTGCCCACTGGCCGAGGAGGTCGGTGCTCTGTGCGGTGCGGGCGAGGGCCACGAACGCGGGGCCGAGTCCGAACTCGCCGGTCCTGGGATGTCGCGTCGCCCAACCGCGATCGACCATCTCCGACGCGACGGCGTGCGCGGTCGCGCGGGATTGGCCGGTGAGGCGGACAATCTGTGCCAGCGTGAGTGTGTCGGGCGCGGATCGCACGAGTAGTTCGACGACACGCATCACGCGAGCGGTCGGAGGCGACGGCGAGCGGGGCTGTTGACCCTGCTCGGCGGGGTCGCCTACTGTGTGTGTCACATAGTCAATACTGACCGTCGAATATTCGACAGTCAAGGGAAGGGGTTGCGCCGATGGGACCCTCGGTGGGCAAGGACTCGACGTCTTCCGCGTCGCACCCGCATGGTTACGAGCTCTCCCATCTCGAGGCGCTCGAGGCCGAGTCGGTGCACATCTTTCGCGAGGTGGCCGCCACGTTTGAGCGTCCGGTGCTGCTCTTCTCCGGCGGCAAGGACTCGGTGGTGATGTTCCACCTGGCGCGCAAGGCGTTCTGGCCGGCGCCGATCCCGTTCCCGCTGATGCATGTCGACACCGGGCACAACTTCGACGAGGTGATCGAGTACCGCGACCGCGTCGTCGCCGACACCGGGGTGCGCCTCATCGTCAGTTCGGTGCAGGACGACATCGACGCCGGGCGAGTGGTCGAGGCAACCGGCCCGGGCGCCAGCCGAAACAGACTGCAGACCACCGCGTTGCTGCGGGGCATCACCGAGAACCGGTTCGACGCGGTGTTCGGGGGCGCGCGCCGCGACGAGGAGAAGGCGCGGGCCAAGGAGCGGGTGTTCAGCTTTCGCGACGAGTTCGGTGCGTGGAATCCGCGCGCGCAGCGGCCCGAACTGTGGAATCTGTACAACGGCAGGCACAATCGCGGCGAGCACATCCGGGTGTTCCCGTTGTCGAACTGGACCGAACTCGACATCTGGCAGTACATCGCCGACGAAGCCATCGAACTGCCGCCCATCTATTACGCGCATCAACGTGAAGTGATACCGCGCGACGGCATGCTGCTGGCGAAAACCCGCTTCCTCGAACAGTTTCCGGGAGAGACGAGCCACGTCGAGACGGTCCGGTTCCGTACCGTCGGCGACGCCACCTGTACCGGATGCGTGCGCTCGACTGCCGACACCGTCGAGGCCGTCATCGCGGAAGTGGAGGCGACCCGACTGACCGAGCGCGGTGCCACCCGCGCGGATGATCGAATCTCCGAGTCCGGCATGGAAGATCGCAAGAAGGAAGGGTACTTCTGATGCCGCCCACCACGGAGATGCTGCGGCTCGCGACCGCCGGCTCGGTCGACGACGGCAAGTCCACGCTGATCGGGCGCCTGCTGTTCGACGCCAAGTCGATCTTCACCGATCAGCTCGAATCCATCGAACGCACCAGCGCCGAACGCGGTGACGAATACGCCAACCTCGCGCTGCTCACCGACGGCCTGCGTGCGGAGCGCGAGCAGGGCATCACCATCGACGTCGCCTACCGCTACTTCTCCACGCCCAAGCGGAAATTCATCATCGCCGACACGCCGGGGCATGTGCAGTACACGCGCAACATGGTGACCGGTGCGTCGACCGCCGACCTCGCGATGATCCTCATCGACGCCCGCAAGGGTGTGCTCGAACAGACCAAGCGGCATGCGTTTCTCTCGTCCCTGTTGGGTATCCCGCACCTGACGGTCTGCGTCAACAAGATGGACCTGGTGGACTGGTCGCAGCAACGGTTCGACGAGATCTGCACAGAATTCGTCGATTTCGCCGCCAAGTTGAATGTGTCGGACCTGACCTTCATCCCGCTGTCGGCGCTGCGCGGGGACAACGTGGTCGAGGCGTCGGTGAACATGGGCTGGTACGAGGGCCGGCCGCTGCTGAGCCATCTGGAGAACGTGTACATCGCGTCGGACCGCAATCTCATCGATGCGCGGCTGTCGGTGCAGTATGTGATTCGCCCGCAAACCGCCGACGGCACCGACCATCGTGCCTACGCGGGGACCGTCGCCGGTGGAATCTTCTCTCGCGGAGACGAAGTCGTGGTGCTGCCGGGTGGATTCTCCACCACCATCACCGACCTCTGGGCCCCCGGCGGAGCACGGGTGGACGAGGCGTTCGCGTCCATGGCCGTGTCTGTCGAACTCGCCGACGAGATCGACATCGTCCGCGGTGACATGCTGGCCCGGCCCAACAACCGTCCCTACGTCGGCCGGGATCTAGACGCGATGGTCTGCTGGTTCGCCGACGACACCGAGCTGCGTGTCGGCAACCGGTACCAGCTCATGTGCGGCACTCGTCTGACCCGTGCCCAGATCTCCGGGTTCAACTACCGGCTGGACGTGAACACGCTGCATCGGGACGAGAGCGCGGAGTCGTTGCAGCTCAACGAGATAGCAAGACTATCGGTGCACACGCAGGAACCGGTGATGTTCGATGCCTACGGCCGCAACCGGGAGACCGGCAGTTTCATCCTGATCGACGAGGCCTCCAACAAGACGGTGGGCGCCGGCATGATCACCGCGCCGGTCCGACGCGACAGTCACGTGGTGTGGCAGTCCAGCAAGGTATCTCGCGAGCAACGGACACATCGCGGTGCGACCATCTGGCTGACCGGCCTGTCGGGGTCGGGGAAGTCGTCGCTCGCTGTCGAACTCGAGCGTCGGTTTGTCGCGGAGGGTCGGCACGCCTACCTGATGGACGGCGACAACCTGCGGCACGGCCTGAATTCGGATCTGGGCTTCTCCGACGACGATCGCCGTGAGAACATCCGTCGGACCAGCGAGGTTGCCGCGCTGTTCGCCGATTCGGGTGCGGTGGCGATCGTCTCGCTCATCTCGCCGTTCACCGACGAACGCGAACGTGCCCGGGAGATCCACGCCGAGAGGGGACTGCCGTTCTTCGAGGTCTTCGTCGACACCCCGCTCGAGGTTTGTGAGCAGCGTGATCCGAAAGGCTTGTACGCCAAGGCGCGTCGTGGTGAGATCAGCCAGTTCACCGGGATCGACTCGCCTTACGAGCGTCCCGAACACGCCGACATCGTCGTGACGCCGGACGACGGTCAGCCGACCGAGGCCGCCGACGCCGTGCTCCGTAACCTGGGGCTGTAGATCTCCACATGATGAGGAAGGAAGGCGACACGTGACCGACGACCGTTCCCTCGCCGGTGATCTGGCCACCGCTGCCGGTGAGTTGCTGATCGACGTCCGGGCCAACAGCGGACTGAGCGGCAAAGAGCTCGGCCGCGCGGGTGACCTGCGTTCCAACGACTATCTGCTCGACCGCCTACGCGCCGAGCGGCCGGATGATGCAGTGCTGTCCGAGGAGTCGGCCGACGACAAGTCGCGATTGTCGGCGCCCCGGGTCTGGATCGTCGACCCCGTGGACGGCACCCGCGAGTACGGCACCGAAGGCCGGTCGGACTGGGCTGTCCACGTGGCGCTGTGGTCGTCGGACACGGGGCTGATCGTCGGCGCGGTTGCCTTGCCCGCGCTGGGCGTGACCTACGTCGACGATGCGTCCCCGATCGCCCCTGTGGCCGGGTTGGCCGCAGAGCCGAAGGGCGAGCGCGTGCGGGTTGTGGTGAGCGGATCGCGGCCGCCGGTGTTCTCCCAGGATGTCGCCGATGCGCTGGGCGGCGAGGTGCTCTCGATGGGATCGGCCGGAGCCAAGGCGATGGCGGTGGTGCGCGGCGAGGCCGACGCCTACGTACACGCGGGCGGGCAGTACGAGTGGGACTCGGCGGCGCCGGTCGCGGTCGCGCGCGCAAAAGGTCTGTGGTGCGGTCGGATCGACGGCTCCGAGCTGGTCTACAACCGCGACGACACCTACCTACCGGATCTCGTCATCTGCCGACCGGAGCTGACCGAGACGATCATCAAGGTGACCTCCGCCCACGCCTGAGCCTGGTTCCGTGGAAACGAAGCCAACCTCCGCTGCCTGAGGTGCGACGAGCCCGTGCGAGGAGCCTCGAAGGCCTGGTGACTGTTTGTGCGTGGTCGCCCAATTGCTGTGTCTCACCTGCCCTTAGAGGCTCTCGGCTAGCGCCTCGAGCACCTCAGGGAGCGGAGGGAACTATTCGAGTCCGCGCGCCGAAATCTTCACCCTGGCTCGGGGAGCGGAGGGCGGTCTCCGAGTCGGTGCGTTCGAAGATTGTTGCGTCTGAACGGTCAACGGGTGCGCGTCAGTGGGTGAGGATCACCTTGATGCCGACCACGGCGGTGGCCAGAATCAGGACGGCGATCGCGCCTCCGAGGGTTGCGCGCGACGGACGTTCGCCGTTGAGGCGGTCGATGACGAACACCGTGCCGGCGATACGGGCCAGGATCACCACCTCGGCAACGAGTTGCGCGGTGCGGGGTTCGAGCCAATCCAGCAGTCCCGCAACCAGTATCAGGCAGGGGAGCACCGCCGAGGTGAGGATCGGCACCGAGTTGCGCAGATGGTGGAGGACGGACCGGGGTGTGGTGTGTTCGGACCCGTCCAACACCTGCCGGCCGAGTGTCTCGGCGAAGACGTGGGCCAGGAAGGTCGACGCCGCCGTGCCGAGAAGCACAAGCACACCGAACTTCTCGCGTTCTGGATCGATAGGGATGATCGCGGCGAGGATCAGGATGTTGCCGTAGATGTAGGCGCTGATCCGGGCAGCGGCGCTCTCGCGGTCCAGCGGGTTGTTGCGTGAGAACAGCGGACCGTGCAGAAGTGTCTTGCGTGGAGCCTGTGAATCATCTTGGGACACGATCGAATCCCTCCGTCACCGCGCGACTTCGGGCAGTCGTTCGATGATGCCGGCGACCGTGTCGTCGGGCAGGTTCAAACACATAGTGGCCACGACGCCGGCGACAAGGCGTTGATTCTGCTTGACCCCGAGTTCTTTGACGACGGCGACCCGCGTGGCCTCGTCGAGACCGCGGTACTCGCGGCACGTCATCGACTTCGAGTTCGCGGGGGCATCAACCGTCGGCAGGTCACCGGTGGTGATCGGCAGTCCGGGGATCGACGACGCCGGTACCGACTGCGATGTGCCGGCGGTGTCGTCGGAGTCCGACGAGCACGACGTGAGAACCAGGCCGAGCGATGCGAACAACGCGACCACGACGATCAATCGTCGTCGAACCGTGCGCTCGAACATCCACACCTCGTCTCTCGTCAACGGTTGAGTCCCGACAATACGCCCGACAGCGCGGCCTGCACGTCGCAGGACTCGATGCGCATGAGGTCGTCCTGTGACAACGAATTGATGTCCGGTGCAGTCGAGAGTCGGTACTCGCGCTCCTCCTCGGCGGCTTCGATGATGTTGCGGATGAATCGCCCGTTGCCGGCCAGGTCGCTGGCTCGCCGTATGGTGCCGCCCTCGGTTCGGATGTCGTGATACAGAGGGGTGCAGGCCTTTTCGATCTCCACGACCGCTTCCGGGGTGAGCGCCGAGTCGCGTCGCGTGGCGATGAACTCACCGATCCGGGCCAGTTCGTCGGGCGTGTAGGAGTCGAACCGGACGCGCCGCGCGAACCGGGACGACAGACCGTCGTTGGCCGCCAGGAAGCGGTCGATCTCCGCGTCGTAGCCCGCGATGATCACGACGAGACGGTCGCGGTCGTCCTCCATCCGCGCGAGCAGGGTGTCGACCGCCTCCCGGCCGAACGCGTCGCCACCCGAGAGTCCCTGCTGGATCAGTGTGTACGCCTCGTCGATGAACAGCACGCCGTCCATCGCCGAATCGATCAGCGCCGACGTCTTGATCGCCGTGCTACCCAGGTGCTCACCGACCATGTCGCGCCGCGTCGCCTCGACGACCCGGTCGGACTTGATGAAACCGAGGCCGCAATAGATCTTGGCGACGATGCGCGCGATGGTGGTCTTGCCGGTTCCGGGCGGCCCGGTGAAGGCGAGGTGCAGGCTCCGCGCGGACGTCGACAGCCCGCGGTCGGCGCGGACGCGAGCCAGCATCGACGCCGACTGCAGTTTGGCGACCTGCTGCTTGACCGACTCGAGCCCGATCTGCTCGGACAGTTCGCGCTGCGCGTCGGTGACCATCGCGTCGGGCGTGGGCGAACCGTCGGCGCCCGTGGACTCGCTGCCCGGCGCCGACGACGGGTCCCAGCGGTCGGTGCGCTCGGCGATGGATTCCGGAGTGGTGACGCGCAGGCGGATGCTCGGCGAGCGAAGTGCCTCGCCGGCCGCGGTCAGCGAGGGGTCGCGGGCGAAGACCTGCTCGAAGGTCGCGCGGGCCTCGTCCTCGTGGCCCTGCTCGCGCAACGCGAGCCCGTAGGCGTACATCGCGCGGGTGGTGCACGCCGGGATCGGACCGTCGATCGCGTTCTTGAGCCGACGCATGCCTTCGCCGAGCATGCCCAGCTGGATGCACGCGCTGCCGGCGAGGTAATCGGCCACCGCTTGCATGTAGGTGTCGCCCCACCGCGGCGCACCCGTCAGAGCGGCGAGCACGTCGGGCCACCGCTGAGTGCTGAAGTGGAGTACTCCTCGGATGAACTCGACGATCGCGACGGGTTGGGCCGCGACCTCGTCGAGCACCTGCTCGGCGCCGGTGTGGTCGCGTCCGCGGATGAGGCTGCTCGCGTAGGCGGCGGTGGCCTCGATCGGGTCGGACACCGGGTAGTCGATGAACATCCCGGTGTAGAAGCGGCCGACCAGGGTGCGGGGTGGTAGTCCGAGCCGACGCTGCTCGGCGCCGATCGAATGGCGGGACCGGTAGAGCCCCAACAGCACCTCGTCACTGGCATCCCCGCAGGCCAGACGGCCTATCCAGGCGTCTCCCTGCTCGGGATCCCACTCGCTGGCACGGGTGAACGCCTTGGCCGCCTGCGCCGGGTTGTGCACCGACTCCTGACCTTCGAGGGGGATGTCGAGCGAGAGCACACCGAGTTCGAACAGCGCCCTCGCCTTACGGATGTCGGCCATCGGCCCCCCTGCCTGCCGTCGCGGTGACGCGACTCCTACCTGCCCGCGCAACAGATTATCGCCTGGAACGCACACGACGGTGATGTAGTGCACCGCCCGCTCGCCTCGCGCCAAATGGGTCCGATTTGGCATGCCCACATAGACTTGGTTCGTGAGCTCCAGTTCCCACCACACAGTGGACACCGTCGCGACCGCAGCCCAAACCCCGGACCAACCGCAGCCCTTCCGCGAACTCGGTCTGAAGGACGACGAGTACGCCCGGATTCGCGAGATCCTGGGCCGCCGGCCGACCGACGCCGAGCTGGCCATGTACTCGGTGATGTGGTCGGAGCACTGCAGCTACAAGTCGTCCAAGGTGCATCTGCGCTACTTCGGCGAGACCACCACCGACGAGATGAAAGCGAGCATGCTCGCCGGCATCGGCGAGAACGCCGGTGTCGTCGACGTGGGTGACGGGTGGGCGGTCACCTTCAAGGTCGAGTCGCACAACCACCCCAGCTACGTCGAGCCGTACCAGGGGGCGGCGACCGGTGTCGGCGGCATCGTGCGCGACATCATGGCGATGGGCGCACGTCCGATCGCGGTGATGGATCAGCTGCGCTTCGGCCCTGCCGACGCCCCCGACACGCGGCGAGTGCTCGACGGTGTGGTGCGCGGCGTGGGCGGCTACGGCAACTCGCTCGGCCTGCCCAACGTGGGTGGCGAGACCGTCTTCGACGCCAGCTACGCGGGCAACCCGCTCGTGAACGCGCTGTGTGCCGGGGTGCTGCGGACCGAGGATCTGCATCTGGCGTTCGCCTCCGGTGCCGGCAACAAGATCATCCTGTTCGGCGCGCGCACCGGCCTCGACGGCATCGGTGGGGTGTCGGTGCTGGCGTCGGAGACCTTCGACGACGACGGGGAATCCTCCGGACCGAACCGCAAGAAGCTCCCGTCGGTGCAGGTGGGCGACCCGTTCACCGAGAAGGTGCTCATCGAGTGCTGTCTCGAGCTCTACCACGCCGGTCTGGTGGTCGGCATCCAGGATCTCGGCGGTGCCGGATTGTCCTGTGCCACTTCGGAACTCGCCGCTGCGGGCGATGGTGGCATGCACATCGACCTGGAGAAGGTGCCGATGCGGGCGGTCGGGATGACGCCTGCCGAGGTGCTTTCCAGCGAGTCGCAGGAACGCATGTGCGCGGTGGTGACGCCCGAGAACGTGGACGCCTTCCTCGACGTCTGCCGCAAGTGGGATGTGCTGGCCACGGTGATCGGTGAGGTCACCGACGGCGACCATCTCGTCATCACCTGGAACGGCGAGACCGTCGTCGACGCCCCGCCGCGCACCATCGCGCACGACGGCCCGGTGTACGAGCGGCCGGTCGAACGGCCGGAGTGGCAGGACGCCGTGATCGCGTCGAGTTCGGCGTCGTTGACGCGGCCGAGCACGTCGGACGAGTTGCGGGACACGCTGCTGAGGATGCTGGCCTCGCCGGCGCTGTGCAGCCGCAAGTTCATCACCGAGCAGTACGACCGCTACGTTCGCGGCAACACGGTCCTCGCCGAGCACGCCGACTCCGGCATGATCCGCATCGACGAGACCAGCGGCCGTGGAATCGCTTTGGCCACCGACGCGTCGGGCCGCTACACGTACCTCGACCCGTATCGCGGGGCGCAGCTCGCGCTCGCCGAGGCGTATCGCAATGTCGCGGTGTCTGGCGCGGTGCCCAAGGCGGTCACCAACTGCCTCAACTTCGGGTCGCCAGAGGACCCCGCCGTCATGTGGCAGTTCCAGCAGGCCGTGCGCGGGTTGGCCGATGGCTGTGCCGCGCTCGGCATCCCGGTGACCGGCGGCAACGTGAGCTTCTACAACCAAACCGGCTCGACCGCGATCCTGCCGACCCCGGTGGTCGGCGTCCTCGGCATCATCGACGACGTCCGCAGGCGCATCCCGACCGGCATCGGTACCGAGCCGGGCGAGACCCTGATCCTGCTCGGCGACACCCGAGACGAGTTCGACGGCTCGATCTGGGCTCAGGTCGCCCACGACCACCTCGGTGGCGTGCCTCCTCAAGTGGACCTCGCGCGCGAACGCCTGCTGAGCGAGATCCTGGTCGCCGGGTCGCGCGACGGTCTCATCTCCGCGGCGCACGACCTCAGTGAGGGCGGGCTCATCCAGACCGTCGTCGAGGCTGCGCTGGCTGGCGAAACCGGTTGCCGCGTACTGCTTCCCGAGGGTGCTGACCCATTCGTCTGGCTGTTCTCCGAATCGGCCGGCCGTGTGCTGGTGGCCGTGCCGCGCACCGAGGAGTCGCGGTTCGTCGGGATGCTCGATGCTCGCGGGATGCCGTGGACGCGGATCGGCGTCGTCGATCAGGGCAGCGACTCGGTGGAGGTGCAGGATCACTTCTCGGTGACGCTCGACGAGTTGCGCGGCGTTCACGAAGGTACGTTGCCGAAGCTGTTCAGCTGATCCGAGGAGTTCGGGGCCGGGTCGCGGACACAGGTTTCTCGCCAGGGCTTCGAGGCTCGTCGCCAGGGCTCCTCGCTCCTCAGCCGGCGGGGAGGCCTGGTCTTTCCCATCGCCTGCGCGATCCTGGCGATGGTGCCGAACACCGGGCGGTGGATCGAGTCGGGCTGAGCAACGTCCTCAGCCGCGGCCCACTCGCGCCACGACGCCCTCCGGGTCGTCGGTGGTGATCTGGTCGACGCGCAGCTCGAGGAGGCGTCGGATCAACGCGATCGATCGTCGGTCGACCCGGTTGACCGTGTACCCGTCCACCATTCGGTCCGCCGCGTGGAACGCGCCGATCAGGTCGACGCCGAGGTGGTCGGCCGCGATGATGAGCCGGTTCTCCAGGTACACCATCTCGGCTCGCGGCGACGCGGCGACCGCGCGTCCGACGAAGCCGTCGAAATCCTGTGAGCCCAACACCGCATCGACGGCGCCGTGATGGCACGGGTCGTAGCCGACCCGAACGTCGGGTGCGGCGTCGGTCAGTCGGGTCACCGCGGCTGCATCGCCACAGGACAGGATCATGTGTCGCGCAAAGGGTTCCACCGCTCGAGCGAAGGTCTGCACGGCGTCGGCATCCAAGGCTTCATCGTCCTCCTTGAAATCGAGCTGCAGCAGGGCGTCCGGCGCGACCTCGACGTCGGCGAGCAGGTCGGCGAGATCCTCGAGGAGCAGGACGCGCTGCGACAGTCGACGGCCACGATTGGACCGCAGGCACAGCGCTCGCAACTCGTCGGACGACAGATCGGCTACCCGGCCGCGACCGGTCGTCGCGTGATCGACGGTCCGATCGTGCAGGATTGCGTACCCGCGGTCGGCGTGCAGGACGAGGTCGACTTCGACGCTCGCGCCGAGCCGCATGCCCTCGACGATCCGCGACGCGGTGAACGGCGGGTCGCCGGGCCGCCTGCGGGCGCGATGCCACTTGATCCAGGTCCGGTGGCCGTCGCGTTCGAGGAACAGCGGTGCTGGGGTGGAATCGGGAGTCTTGGACATCATCGTCGACATTAGTGGTGTGTCCCCAACACGCAGACAGAAAGTGAAACATGTTCTAGTTTGGGGTCATGACACTTCGTGTGGTCGAGTGGTCGACCGGAACCGTGGGCAGGCATGCGATCGCCGGGATCGACACCCGGCCGGATCTCGAACTCGTCGGGGTGTGGGTGTCCGACCCGGCGAAGGTGGGATGCGACGCCGGCGAGTTGGCGGGGTTGGGTCGCGAACTCGGGGTGATCGCCACCAACGACCGGGACGCGCTGGTCGCGTTGGCGCCGGATTGCATCGTGCACACCGCGATGACCGACGATCGGATCTTCGAGGCCATCGAGGACCTGATCTTCTTCCTGGAGTCGGGGATCAACGTCGTGTCGAGTGGGCCGGTGGTCCTGCAGTTCCCGCACGGCATCCTGCCTGCGGAGATGGTGTCGCGGATCGACGACGCAGGTCGCCGGGGCGGGGCCAGCCTGCACGTCAACGGCATCGATCCCGGCTTCGCCAATGACGTTCTACCGCTGTCGATGACGAGTCTGTCGCAACGCATCGACGAGATCCGCTGTCTCGAGATCGCCGACTACTCGACCTACTACCAGCCCGTGGTGATGTCGTCGATCTTCGGTTTCGGCCAACCGATGGACTCGACGCCGATGCTGTTCACGCCGGGCGTGCTGTCGATGGCGTGGGGTCCGGTGGTGCGGCAACTCGCGGCCGGACTCGACCTGACCCTCGACGAGCCGCTCGTCGAACGCGTCGAACGGGCCGCAGCCGACCGTGACTATTCGACGGTGTCGGTCGAGATTCCCGAGGGCACGATGGCCGCGGTGCGCTTCGAGGTCGTCGGGCAGGTTGACGGCGTGGACCGCGTCGTGCTCGAGCACATCACCCGCACACATCCCGATCAGTGCCCGCAGTGGCCGAAACCGGTCGAGGGCGACGGTAGTTACCGGATAATTGTCTCCGGCGAACCGCAGATGAAGGTGGAGTTCTCCCACCACGGTGAAAACGGTGACCACAACGTGTCCGGGATGATCGTGACGGCCATGCGGCTCGTCAATTCGGTTGCCGCCGTGGTGAATGCGGAGCCGGGACTGATCACGGCACTCGACCTGCCGCAGGTGTGGGGTCGGGGACTCGTATCGGCGCCGTCGGTCGAGCCGGCGGGTTCCGCTTTGTGAATTGATTCAATTCGCAAACTCGCGACGGTGGTCTCCTTCTACAGTGTGTTTTGATCATCGGTTGAATTCTGCATCCGTGATCCACACTGTCAACCACGGAAAGAGTTGCCGCCAGGAGGAACCGCCTCATGTTGATCGACGTTGTCGGGGATGAAGTGATCGAGAGCCGGGGGGCGGAAGAAAAGGGTGGCGACAGCCGCGAAGGAGCCGGCAGCGACGTCGCGGTCGTTGATGATGCGGTCGTTGATGATGCTGCCGTCGACGAAGCTGCTGTCGGCGAGGTTGCGACGACCGGCGAGTTGGACGTCATCGATGCCGACGGGGACGAGGGCGTCCCCGTCGCGGAGCCTCCGAAGATCTTGGGCTACTGGACGTACAACGGGATCGCGATGCAGCTGGTCGACGGCGTGCTGCATGGTTCGGTGTCGCTGAACGACAGTCATGCCGGCCGGCCGGGGTGGGCCTCGGGTGGCGTCGTGGCGAATCTGTTCGATGAGTTGCTGCTGGTGGCACTGGCGCCGCATGCGCTCGACGTGAGATCGAGTCGGATCGAGGTGGACTTCCTGGCCCCGGTGCCCCTTCACGAGCGGATCACCTTGAGCGCGTGGGTCTCCCACCGCGAGGGGCCGCGCGTGTACACGGCTGCGTCGCTGCATCTCGGTGCGCGGGTGCTCGCGCAGGCGATGGGCGCGTACTTCGTGGTGGGAGCGCGGGCCACCAGATGCGCTCCCCGATGACCGTCATCGCGGCCGGGACGAGGACAGTGCGCACGATGGCGATGTCGAGGAGCAGGCCGACGCCGACGGTGAACCCGATCTGCACCAGATTGAGCACCGTCCCGCTCATGAGTGCAAACATGGTCAGCGCGAACACGATTCCGGCTGTGGTGATCACCCCGCCGGTGCTCCCGAAGCCGCGGATGATCCCGCGGACCATGCCACCTCTCGCGGACTCCTCCCGGATCCGCGCGGCGAACAGCATCGAGTAGTCCGCGCCGACGGCGATCACGGCCATGAACGACACCGGAATCACCGACCAGTCGAGGTCGAAGCCGATCAGGTGCTGCCACACCAGGACGCTGATGCCGGCCGCCGACGCGAAGGACAGCACCACGGTGGCGACGAGCAGCACCGGGGCGAGGACGCTGCGCAGCAACACCATCAAGATGAGCAGCACCGCGATGACCGCGACCGTCGCGAACAACAGGAAATCCCGGATCACCTGATCGCGCATGTCCATCGAGAGCGATGCCAGACCGGTGGTCGACACTTGAGCGTCGGCCAGGGACGTGCCGGCCAACGCCTGATGGGCCACGTCGGGGAGTTCTCGACTTGCGCGCATCGCTTCCTGGCCGTACGGGTTGACATTCCACGTCACGAGCAATCGGGCGGTGCGTCCGTCGGGCGAGATCAGGAGTCGGCTGCCCGCGACGAAACGCGGATCGCGCATCGCTTCAGCCGGCAGATAGAAGCCGGCACCGGGGCCGGTGTGGGTGGCTGCCCCCATCGTGTTCAGATACTGCGAGGCGCGTCGCAGTCCATCGGTGAGCCGGCCGGTCAACGCCACTGTCTTGTCGGTTCCGGCCTTCACCTGTCGCAATCCGGCCGCGAGTTCTGTCAGCCCAGACGACAACTCGCCCACTCCATCGGTGAGGCGGGTCAGATCCGACCGCACCTGCGCCGGTGTGCGACCAGCGAGCTGTCTGATCAGAATGTCGACGGTGGTGAGTGCGGCTCGCAGGTCGGGGAGCGCGGCGGCTACACGATTCAGCGCTTCGGGCGGAGCCGCGGCAATCGCGTCCGCCGCCTGCAACGCGGCACGCGCCCGTCCGCCGAGCGCGCGATCGAGCTGTTCGAAGGCGAATCGTGCGGCCAGACAACGAGGATCGGTCGCACACCGCGCCGTCGGTCTTGATGTCAGCACGGGATCGAACACCACACCGAGGCGTCGCAGTGCGGCAACGGCGGCGGCGTCGCGGGTGTTCAGGGTGGACACCACTTCGGTCACGGTGCGCAGTGCGGTCCGTAGGGCGGGAAGTGACCCGGCCACGGTCTGCCCGCCGGTGGCGATGCTCACGATGTGCTCGGCGTGCTCGAGTCCGGTGAGGACAGTGCCCGCCATCGTCGCGACCTCGGTGGTGCCCGCGACGAGTTCGGGCATTCGTGCTGTCGCGCCATCGGCCCCGGCCGACAGTGCTGTCACGCCCTCGGCCAGACGCCGTAGTTCTGGCGTCGCGGTGACCATCTGTCGGTGGGCGTCGCCGAGCTGCCGGCCGATGACACCCGCCTGGTAACCGGTGGCGGCCTCGGGGAGCGGCCGCCCGTCGGGCCGGGTGATGGAACGGACCACGGCCACCTGTGGAACGTTGGACAGTGCGATGCCGGCCAGCTCGAGCGCCGCCAGATCGCCGGTGTTGCGCAGGGCGTGCGCGCTTCGCACGGTCACATATTCGGGTGCAATCTCGTTGTGGCCGAAATGCTTACGCACGGCCTCGTACCCATCCTTGGAGTCCGTGGCGTAGATCGCCATGGCCGCCTCGTCCCAGTTGGTGCGGAATGTGACGGTGATCAGCGCGGTGCCTGCCAGAAAGATCAACGCGACGGTGGTGTACACGCCGGCGTGGCGGATCACGCGAGCGCCGCGCCGCCGCCACGCGCGCTCGGTCGAGCGGCGCGGCTCGGCCAATCCTCGTCGCCCGGCGAGTGAGAGCAACGCGAAAGGGGCTGTCAGCGACACCAGCAGGGTGATGACGACCGCTAGTGCCGTGGGTGGGCCGGCCGTCGTGAACATGCCGATCTTGGTGAACGCCATCGCCGTGCACGCCGCCGCGATCGTGCAGGCCGACGCGACGAGGATCGGTGCGGTGCGGCCGACCGCGCGCGCCGTGGCGTCGCCGACCGACGACCCGCGCCGGCGGCCCTCGTGATAGCTCGAGATGGCGAAGATCGCGTAATCGGTGCCGGCGCCGAGCACCAGCGCCGTCATGATCGCGACGGTGAAGTTCGAGATGGATATCCATCCGGCGGCGCCGAACACGGAGATGATCGGGCGCACGACCGCCAGCGACAGGCCGATCGTCGCGAGCGGGATGAGTGCGGTGACGAGGTCGCGATAGGCGAGCAGCAGTAGCAGCGTGATCAGTACGACGGACACCGCGGTGATGATCAGCAGGGAGACGTCGATGGCCGAGAAGAGGTCGGACAAGGTCGCGGCCGGACCGCTGTAGTGCACCGCGAGGCCGTCGGGCTTCGCCATGCCGTCGATCACCGCTCGGATGCCGACCGTGCTGTGGTGGGCGCGGGTTGAGCCGACCGAACCCTGCGCTGCGACGGTCATCTGGACGGCCTTTCCGTCCGGGCTCAGCGCGACGCCACGGGTGACCGGGTTCCCGTAGGTGTCGAGAACATAGGCGACGTCCTCGTGGTCGGCGACGAGCCTGCGCACGAGTTCTCGGTAGTAGCGCTCGTCTGCGGGGCCGAAACCGTTCTCGTTGACGAGAACAACGCTGCTCACCGCGTTCGAGGCGGACACTTCGAAGTCCGACGCCATGCGTTCGAGACTGATGTTGGCCGGCAGGTCGTCGGGCACGAAGTCGGCGGAGTTGTTGGCCACGGTCCGTTCGAGTTGTGGCACAGCGATGTTGAGGATGGCCGCGACCGCGATCCAGCCCAACATGATCAGTCCTGCGTGGCGGTGTGTCCACGTTCCCAGAGCTGTGAATGTGCGGCTTTGCCCGTGCGCCACGTCGATTCCCCCCACCCCTACTATGTATGCCGGTTGGCATAGCGAAGTGGAGCGACGTTAACCGTTACCAAGAGTTACGGTCAATCGGTTGACGTGCTGGTCACAGAGCAGTCGGCAATATGGCACAGATCACATTGTCACGAAGTCCAGGTGTGAACGGGCTCGCCCTCGTGCATCTGCGTCACGTAGTCGCGCAGCATCCCGGTGAGCGCCTGATGGCGCGACTCGCCCGCCGACTCCCGTGCGGCCACCGCCGCGCGCTGCCACACCGACCCGGTCTGCCGCGTGATGCATCGGCCCTCGATCACCGACAGGTACCGGGTGCGAGCCTTACCCGACACCCCGAAGGAACGCAGTCCCTCGTCGGCGAGGGGCAGCAGGCGGCGCAGGGTCAGCTCGTCGGGGCGCACCCATCCGACGTTGGGCCAGTAGATCTGTGATTCGAAGCCCGCTCTCGCCCCGGCCTGCAAGTTCTCGGCCGCCGCGTTGAACGACATCTGCGACCAGAGGGGACGGTCGGCCTCGACGAGTCCGCGGACGACGCCGTAGTAGAACGCGGCATTGGCGAGGATGTCGACGACGGTGGGGCCGGCGGGCAGCACCCGGTTCTCGACGCGCAGGTGCGCCTGCCCGTCGACGACGTCGTAGACGGGCCGATTCCAGCGGTAGACGGTGCCGTTGTGCAGACGCAGCTCGTCGAGGGCCGGGATCTCGCCATTGTCGAGTTGTGCCAGTGGGTCGACGTCGGTGGAGACGGGCAACAGTGCGGGGAAGTAGCGGGTGTTCTCCTCGAACAGGTCGAAGATGGTGTTGATCCAGCGTTCGCCGAACCACACCCGCGGCCGCACGCCCTGATTCTTCAACTCCAGCGGCCGGGTGTCGGTGGCCTGCTCGAAGACCGGAATTCGGCTTTCGTGCCACAGTGCGGTACCGGCCAGGAAGGGTGAATTGCCGGCCAGCGCCACCTGGATTCCGGCGATGCTCTGCGCTGCGTTCCAGTGCGCGGCAAAGTCTTCCGGGGCCACGCGCAAGTGAAGCTGGAGAGAGGTGCAGGCCGCTTCGGGAAGGATCGAATCGGTGGAGGTGTGCAGGCGTTCGCTGTTGGAGTGGTCACCGAGGGGCACACCGGCGATGTCGATCTCGATGTCCTCGCCGCGTGCGGCGAAGATCTGCTGATTGAGCAGGTCGTATCGTGGATTTGCCGAAATCCATTGGTGGGCAAAGTGTTCGGTCTGAAGGGTGGGCAGGGTGCCGACCATCACGAGGTGGTTGTGGGTTTGTGCTGCGCGTTCCTCGGCACGGTTCAGCGACGTGCGCAAGGCCTGTTCGAGCGAGATCGTGTCGTCGGCGAAGAACGGCCGCGGCGAGACGTTGATCTCGATGTTGAACTGGCCCAACTCTGTTTGATAGTCGGGGTCGGCGATCGCGTCGAGGACGGTGGCGTTGGCCATCGCCGGCTGCATCTGTTCGTCGACGAGATTGAGCTCTACTTCCATGCCGAGCAGCGGCTCGGGTGGTTGGCCGTGATCGGTGAAAAGTCCGTCGGACAGCATCCGCGCGATGGCCTCGGTTCCGCGCCCAACTTGACGGCGAAACCGCACGCGGTCGGCGCCGGTGAACTGTTGGGAGGTCACATCGGTGCCCATGGCTCAATACTGCCCGATCACCGAGGCTCCGACCGGGCTTTGCGATGCGGTGATGCAAGATGGCCCGGTGCCACCGCATAAGAAGGTCGACCCCGCCGAGGTTCGCGCTGCGGTGCTCGCGATCCGCGCGTGGCTGACCGACGACGATGCGCCCGAGCCGTCGCGACCGGAGATCGCCGCTGCGGTGCGGACGACCGCGCGGACCCTGGCGCAGGTGGCTCCGGGCAATTCCGTCGAGGTTCGAGTGCCGCCGTTCGTGGCGGTGCAGTGCATCGAGGGTCCGCGCCACACACGCGGGACGCCGCCGAACGTCGTCGAGACCACGCCACGCACCTGGCTGCTGCTGGCCACCGGGCTGCTGGACTTCGACCTTGCCGTCGCCGAGGGTCTCCTCGACGTGTCGGGACATCGCGCGGGCGACATCGTCGACTGGCTTCCGATCGTGCCGTTGTCGAGCTGATCGGGCGAGAACTGGAGTTGATTTGGAGAACGCGAGTGCTGTAGCACTCGCGTCTTCCGATTCGGCACCGGTTGTCGCGAGGCGACCTTCCCGCCTCCACGATCGTCGCCGTCCGGCCGAATGACCGCGATGTGCGGGATTCGGATTCGTCGTCCGATACTCGGTCCGTGGTTCAACGAACTGGGAGTCCCGTCGGCGCCGATCGCGAGAACGCGCATCAGAAGTCGCTGCGTGGTGCTCGTCGCGGTGTGTGTCGGATTCTCGATGCTGAGTCGGCGCGCCACCGCGGCGACGCGCTACCGGGTCGCTTCGCGCTGGAGCGTCGTGTGTGTGGTGGTCGTGCCCCCGATCGGGTACGCGATCCTGTTCGGATTGCTTACGCTGGTCGGTCCGCTGCCCAGCGACGCACCCATCCGTCGCGTCGCGTATCTCCTCACTCTTCCGACGATCATCGGGATTCTCGTCGGGTTGAACTTCTGCACACTCCTCGCGGCGACGGCGGTAGGGGTCACGACACGTCGGCGATTCGCCAAGTGGAACGAGATCGCGGCGATTGTGTTCACGCGTGGCGACGATCCGCGCAGCTTCGAAGTGGGCGTCCTGGTCAAGCCCGGCGCGAATCCTCCCTGGTCGACGCCCATGCCGGTGCGTGAGGGTGAGGTGCTCACCGATCTACCGTTGCGGGTGCGGGTCCCGCGGTCGAAGTTCTCGGCCGACCGTCTCGCGTGGGCCATCGACCGGTTCGCCGATCCCGGGACCGCGCTGGTCGAACGGACTGCGATGGGCGTCATCGTGCATCGCCAGGGTGCGTTTCCTCACCCCGCGGGACGTGATCGGAATAACTGAGTACCCCACGCCGCTGCATGATTCGCAATCGATGGCTACCGGCACGTAAACTTCAAGACGTCTCCCAGCCCACCGATGTGTTGGCCCCGATCTCGCAGCCCAGGGAGCTCGTTGATGACCGACTTGTCGATCCACAGCCGAAACTTGATGGCCCCTACCCACAAGTGCCCGTCGGGCGCTTCGATGGACGAACCGGAGAACGAGCCGCGCGAGGAGTGCGGCGTCTTCGGGGTGTGGGCGCCGGGCGAGGATGTGGCCAAACTCAGCTACTACGGCCTCTATGCGTTGCAGCATCGTGGTCAGGAAGCCGCGGGTATTGCCGTCGGCGACGGCTCGCAGGTGCTGGTGTTCAAGGATCTTGGCCTCGTCAGCCAGGTGTTCGACGAGCAGAACCTTGGTGCGATGGTCGGCCACGTCGCCATCGGGCACTGCCGATACTCGACCACCGGCTCGACCACCTGGGAGAACTCCCAACCGATCTTCCGCACCACCGACGCAGGTACCGGCGTCGCCCTCGGACACAACGGCAACCTCGTCAACACCGCGGAACTGGCCAGCCGCGCCCGCGCCGCCGGCGTGATGAGTTCGGCCGCGACGTCGGACTCCGACATCGTCGGCGCCCTGCTCGCGCACGGTGCCGCCGACAGCACCATCGAGCAGGCCGCGATGGAGCTGCTGCCCACGCTGCGCGGCGCGTTCTGCCTCACCTTCATGGACGAGCACACCCTCTACGCGGCCCGTGACCCGCACGGCGTGCGTCCGCTGTCGCTGGGCCGCCTCGACCGCGGCTGGGTCGTGGCATCCGAGACTGCGGCCTTCGACATCGTCGGCGCCTCGTTTGTCCGCGACATCGAACCCGGTGAGCTGCTCGCCATCGACGCCGACGGCGTGCGCAGCACCCGCTTCGCCGACGCGACCCCGCGCGGCTGCGTCTTCGAGTACGTCTACCTGGCACGTCCCGACAGCGTCATCCATGGTCGGTCGGTGCATTCGGCGCGAGTCGACATCGGCCGACGCCTGGCCCGCGAACATCCCGCCGAGGGTGATCTCGTGATCCCGGTTCCCGAGTCCGGCACGCCCGCCGCGGTCGGGTTCGCGCAGGAATCCGGCATTCCCTACGGCCAGGGTCTGATGAAGAACGCCTATGTGGGCCGCACCTTCATCCAGCCGTCGCAGACCATTCGGCAACTCGGTATCCGGCTCAAGCTCAACCCACTCAAAGAGGTCATCCGCGGTAAGCGGCTCGTCGTCGTCGACGACTCGATCGTGCGTGGCAACACCCAGCGCGCTCTGATCCGGATGCTGCGCGAGGCCGGGGCGGCCGAGATTCACGTGCGAATCGCGTCGTCGCCGGTGCGTTGGCCCTGCTTCTACGGCATCGACTTCGCGTCGCCCGCCGAGCTGATCGCCAACGGCATGGACTCCGAGGAGCACATGGTCGAGGGTGTGCGTCAGGCGATCGGCGCCGACTCGTTGGGTTACATCAGCATCGACGAGATGATCGCCGCGACCAACCAGCCCGCGTCGGCACTGTGCGCGGCCTGCTTCGACGGCGACTATCCCATCGACCTCCCCGAGGAGACGTCGATGGGCAAAGCCGTGCTCGAACACATGCTCGCCAACGCGGCCGGCGACGCTCGAATCGATCCGCTGACGGCGCAGAACGACAACGTCAGCGCCGTCATGCGCCCCTGACACTCGCCAGGATGCGCTCGGGTAGCGTGTGAGCCGTCCGTACGAGGCGTACAAGAGAACAGGGGACTGCGCTGATGACCGAGCGTGATGGTGCTGCCGACGGATCGACGGACGCACCCGAACATGCGTCGTACGCGGCCGCCGGAGTGGACATCGATGCCGGTGAGCGAGCAGTGGAACTGTTTGCCCCGCACGCCAAACGCGCATCGCGCCCCGAGGTACTCGGTGGGCTCGGTGGATTCTCCGGCCTGTTCGCCCTCAAGGGCAACTATCGCGAGCCGGTGCTGGCCGCTGCCAGCGACGGTGTCGGGACCAAACTGGCCATCGCGCAGGCCATCGACAAGCACGACACCGTCGGCCGGGACCTGGTCGCCATGTGCGTCGACGACCTGGTCGTCTGCGGCGCCGAACCGCTGTTTTTGCAGGACTACATCGCCGTCGGCAAGGTCGTTCCGGAGACGGTCGCCCAGATCGTTGCGGGTATCGCCGACGGCTGTGTGGACGCCGGATGCGCCCTGCTGGGCGGCGAGACCGCAGAGCATCCCGGCCTGATGCAGGACAACCATTACGATCTGTCGGCCACCGCGGTCGGCGTTGTCGAGGCCGACGCGATCCTCTCGCCGGACAAGGTGCGCGCGGGCGACGTCGTGATCGCGATGGGATCGTCGGGCCTGCACTCCAACGGCTACTCGCTGGCCCGCAAGGTGCTGCTCGAATGGGGGCACATGGACCTGTTCGGCGAGGTCGAGGAGTTCGGACGCACGCTGGGCGAGGAACTCCTCGAACCGACGCGCATCTACGCCCGCGACTGCCTGGCCCTGACCGCCGAGGCCGACGTGCGTACCTACGCTCACGTCACCGGTGGTGGCCTGGCCGAGAACCTGGCCCGCGTCATCCCGACCGGGCTGGTCGCCGAACTCGAACGCGGCACCTGGACGCCCGCACCGATCTTCTCGATGATCGCCCAGCGCGGTCGCGTCGCCCAGTCGGAGATGGAACGCACCTTCAACATGGGCGTCGGCATGGTCGCCGTGGTTGCCCCCGAGGACACCGATCGCGCTCAAGCCGTGCTGACCGCCCGGCACGTCGACAACTGGGTACTCGGCACCATCAAGCGATCCGCCGAACCCCGGAACTCCGACGCTGCCCGCGTGACGCTGGTGGGAGAGCACCCGCGCTTCTGAAGCTCCGATGGCGGAGGAACACCCGTCTGCGACTGCGGTGCCGCCCGTGACTCGACGAGTTCGGTTACCACCGCGCTGAACTGGGCACATGCGGTAGTGCCGTGCCCGCAAAATCTAGGGGAAGAACTTCTTCCCCGGGGTTCGTAGTCGTCCGCGAGAACTTTCTGGGGGAGGACTCCAAGGGTAGGGGACGAAGTTTCTTCCCCTACTTTTGGGCGCGCGTGCCTGGCGTCCCGTTCTGCGGGTGGGTCGCTGACCCAAGCAAGAGACCCCTCCACCGGAGACTGGTCACCTATTTCCGAGACAGACACACCACTAGCGCCTCCAGACTGCTCAGGGTGCGGTGGAAGAACCGAGATGAATGATCTCGGTACGACGAAGCGCGCCACATGTGGCGTCGTTGTCGAAACAGGATTGACCGTCAGATCGAACGGTCAGGGGGTGAGGGCAGGCGGCGCCTCAGGCGTGCCGCCACTCCTCTTCTTCAGCCCACTCGTCCACCGGATCCGGACGATCCACCGGATCGCTGGAACCCGACAGCTCGCGTTGCAGGCTGTCGAAGTCGGTGTTCGGAGTGGAGTACTTCAGCTGACGAGCAACTTTCGTCTGCTTTGCCTTCGCCCGGCCGCGGCCCATACGGGACCCCCTCGCACAATGACGGGGCGGCCAAACACTTGGCGGCCCCGTTCTCTTGAAGTAATTCTGTCGTGCTCAACAGTCTAGCGCGCCGATCGGAATTCTGTGGACTGCCCTGGCGCGGTATGGCGTGCGTGCCGGAAACCGGCCTCAGGAGGAGGCCAGGCGTTTCTCGGCGTCGCGTCGGACCTTGGGTGCCAGGTCGTCGGTCGAGAGAAGTGCGTGCAGGGCGTCCGCGTCGGCGGTGGTGCCGGTGGGGAGCAGGTGGCGGACGAGGACGCCGTGGTCGGGTCGATGGATCACGGTGATCGTATCGCCCGCACCGACGCTGCCCGGTGAGTGAACCCGCAGGTAGGTGCCGGTGTCGCCACGGTCCAAGAAGCGTTTGACCCAGCGTGGTTCCTCGGCCCAGGCGGCGAAGGTCCGGCACGGGATGCGGGGGATGGTGGTTTCCAGGATCAGTCCGTCGTCGCCGATCTGCCACCGTTCGCCGACGACGGCGTCGGTGACGGGCAGGCCGTTCACGCGGAGGTTCTCCCCGAACCAACCGTAAGGAAGCTCACGTCCCAATTCGTCGGCCCACCTGCGGGCCTCGGCGTCGTCGTAGGCGTACACCGCCTGATCGACGCCGCCGTGGTGTTTGGTGTCGCAGACGTGGTCGGTGCCGAGTCCGAGCGATCCGACGTGCACACGATCGGCATGCGGCCGCTTGTCGATGGCCGAGGCGCCGACTCTGTCCAACACGACGTCGTCGGAGGCCGAGCAGACCGCCAGCACGGCGCCCGCGACGGGCACGCTCACGATCCGCTCTCCGCAGGGCCCCGACGCAGGCGCTCGACCGCTGCACGCCCGGCCTGGGCGTGGTCGTCGGTGTCCACCGAATCGGGATCGATGCGAGCGCTGACCGGGTGATCGGAGCCGACCAGCAAGTCGGTGTCGGCCGGAACGTTGCGCTTGACCAGCGCCAACGCGATCGGGCCGAGTTCGAAGTGATCGACGACGGTGCCGACGCGGCCCACCGTGCGGCCGCCGGCGCTGACCGGGTCGCCGGTCACCGGGCGCGCATCGTCGCTGCCGTCGAGATGAAGGAGGACCAGCCGACGGGGCGACTTACCGAGGTTGTGGACGCGTGCGACCGTCTCCTGCCCGCGATAGCACCCCTTGTCCAGGTGCACCGCACCGAATTCCTCCGGGCCGCCGATCCATCCGACCTCGTGGGGGATCGTCTTCTCGTCGGTGTCGACGCCGAGCCGCGGGCGCAGCGCCGCCACCCGCAAGGCGTCGAACGCCCAGCTCCCGGCCATGCGTGCACCGGCATCGACGAGCGCCGTCCACCATCGATCCAGCAGATACTCGGGGAGAACGACGTCGACGACGGGCAGCGTCGCGTTCTCGCCGATCGGCGGCATCACCCGCCAGAAGCCGAGCGGTTCGTCCTCGTGATGGGTCTCGGGCAGGTCGCCGGCCGCGTACACCGCCGCGTCGGGATCGATCTCCAACAACTCGGCGATCGGTCCTCGTCGGGCGTCCGGCCCGACGAGTGTGATGACCTTCATGTCCGCTCGCACGGCGGGCTCGGCCTTGGCCCAGAAGACCATCCGCGCGAGGAACCCGTGCAGGCCCGCACCGCGTGCGCCCTCGGTGTCAAGCCAGGTGACCCCGTCGACATCGGTGAGGACGAAATGCTCCTCGACGCGGCCGTTGGCGTCGAGGGACAGATTCTCGGCGCTCGTCCGGTCGGACAGGCTGCTGATGTGCTGACTGGAGATCGTGTGCAGCCACGTGAGGCGCTCGTCGCCGGCGATCTCGATCACCGCGCGATCGGATCGGTCGACGATGATCGCACCGCCGGCGGCAGCACGTTGTTCGCCGAGCGGGTCACCGTAATGCCACGCCGTTTCCGGCGAGCTGCCCACAGCGCCCGATTCGGGTCCGGGGACCGCGTCGGAATACCTGGTCAGAATGGGCGATGCAGTCACGTCACCGATTCTACGGACGCCCCGGCATGTGACACCCGGTGCGCCGTCGTGGCAGCCTCGTGCCCATGACGACATCGGTCTTGGTTTCCCTGGACGGCACCGCGCACGATTTCGACGCCCCGTTCCTCGCCGCCGACGATCTCGCGGCGGTCCGCGGCGACGGGGTGTTCGAGACGCTGCTGGTGCGGGCCGGGCGTGCGCGCGGAGTCCGGCTGCACCTGGACCGGCTGGTGACCAGTTCGGCCGCGATCGGATTGCCCGAACCCGATCTCGACGCCTGGCGTGCAGCGATCGACACGGCCGTCGGCCTCTGGAACGACGGGCACCCGAACTCCCATGATGCCGAGGGGCTGCTGCGACTTGTCTATTCCCGTGGCCGGGAGAGCGATCCGGGAACTCCCACCGCCTACCTCACCGTCGCGCCGGTCCCGGAACGAGTGAAACAGGCACGCGATCAAGGGGTTTCGGTCCTGACCCTCGAACGGGGATTCTCGGTGGATCTCGGTGCGAGAGCGCCGTGGCAGCTTCTCGGCGCCAAGACCCTCAGCTACGCAACCAACATGGCCGCGTTGCGGCACGCGGCCGACCAGGGGTTCGACGACGTCATCTTCACCAGCAGCGAGGGCCTGATCCTGGAGGGGCCGCGTTCGACGGTGGTCGCGGTCCGGGGCGACGAGCTGATCACCCCGCCCACCGAGATCGGGATCCTGCCCGGCACCACGGCTCGCGCGGTCTTCGAATTGGCAGAGCAGGAGGGCTGGCGAACATCGACCCGCGTACTGCGCGCCGCGGACCTGATTGCGGCGGATTCGGTCTGGATGGTGAGCAGTGTGACGCTCGCGGCCCGGGTGACCGCGCTGAATCGCTATCTCATGCCGGTTTCCGATGGTCACAAGAAATTCATCGATTTGGTAGATCGCGCTATCTGTGTTGATTGACAATCAAGTCGGGCAGCTGAGACGGAGCCCACAGGACGACGCACGGCGATGGGACCTTTGTCGCTTGTAGCCCACTGCGACCAGGCGTAACGTCGCCCGCATACCTACTACTCGAAGTAGTAGGTGCGCATGATCCTGCCGGTTCTCCGCGCCCCAGCCCGGGTGCGGAGCGACTCGATTAGAGGCGAAATGGACGCACTGGATGTCTCCCGTTGGCAATTCGGGATCACAACGGTCTATCACTTCATCCTGGTTCCCCTGACGATCGGTCTTGCGCCGATGATCGCGGTGATGCAGACGGTGTGGCACGTGACCGGCAACGAGCAGTGGCTGCGCGCCACCAAGTTCTTCGGGAAGCTGTTCCTGATCAACTTCGCGCTCGGCGTCGCCACCGGCATCGTGCAGGAGTTCCAGTTCGGCATGAACTGGAGCGAGTACAGCCGCTACGTCGCCGACGTCTTCGGTGCGCCGCTCGCGCTCGAAGGGCTCATCGCGTTCTTCCTGGAGTCCACCTTCATCGGGTTGTGGATCTTCGGCTGGGGCCGGCTGCCCCGCCGGATTCACCTCATGTGCATCTGGCTGGCCGCGATCGGCGTCAACGCGTCGGCCTACTTCATCATCGCGGCCAACTCGTGGATGCAGCATCCGGTGGGTGTGGTGTGGGACGAGACCCGCAACCGGCCCAGGATGAACGACTTCTTCGCCGTCATCACCAACAGCACGACGCTGGCGGCGTTCCCTCACGTCATCGCCGGCGCATTGTTGACCGCAGGCACCTTTGTGGCCGCGATCGGCATCTGGTGGATGGCGCGAAACTCGTGGCGGGCCAAGAAACTTCGCGAAGCCATCGAGACCGGTGACACCTCGGGAATGCCGAAGACCACCTCACCGAGCCAGATCGACGCGACGCCCGAAGATCTGGAACGCGACGCACGCGAATTGTGGCGTCCGGTGGCCAGATTCGCTCTGTGGCTCACCATCGTGTCCGGTGTGGCACTCTTCATCACCGGCGATATCCAGGCGCAGATCATGTTCAAGCAGCAGCCGATGAAGATGGCCGCTGCCGAATCGCTGTGCGACTCGACGACCGGCGGCGCCCCGTTCTCGGTGCTGTCCATCGGCCGACAGAACAATTGCGACAACATCGATCACGTCATCGAGATCCCGGGCATGCTCTCGTTCCTCGCCGACCACCATTTCGACACCCCGCTGAAGGGCGTGAACGAACTGCAGGTTCAGTACCAGGAGGCCTTGCAGATGCCGGGCCAGAACTTTGCGCCGAATCTCTTTGTCACCTACTGGAGTTTCCGCGCGATGATCACGTGGGCGCTGGGTTCGGTGGTCGTGGCGCTCGGCGGGCTGTGGCTGACCAGACGTAAGCGGGTGGTGACCTCGCGCAAATTCGGCTTCGTCGCGTTGCTGATGATCCCGACACCCTTCCTGGCCAACGCTTCCGGCTGGATCTTCACCGAGATGGGTCGTCAGCCCTGGGTGGTCGCACCCAACTGGGCCGACGACCTGGACCCGACGCAGATCAACATGCTCGTCCAGGACGGTGTGTCCAATCATGTCGCGGCCACGGTCTGGGTGACGTTGATCGGCTTCACCCTGCTCTATGGCGCACTGGGTGTGGTGTGGTTCATGCTGCAGCGCCGATACATCATCGAGGGTCCGGCCACCTACGATGCGGTGCCACCCGACGAGCCATCGGATTCCGATGAGCCCAAACAACTCTCGTTCGCTTACTGAGGAGGATCACCATGGGACTGCCTGAGTTCTGGTTTCTGCTCATCGCGGTGTTGTTCATCGGCTATTTCGTTCTGGAGGGCTTCGACTTCGGGGTCGGCATGCTGATGCCGTTCCTCGGCCGCAGCCACACCGGGGGCGACGCCAAGGTGGACGCGACCGACGACATCGCCGACCCCGACAAGCGGCGTCGCGCGCTGCTCAACACGATCGGGCCGGTGTGGGACGGTAACGAGGTGTGGCTGCTGACCGCCGGCGGTGCGCTGTTCGCCGCGTTCGGTGGTTGGTATGCAACAATGTTCACCGCCTTCTACCTGCCGCTGTTCCTCATCCTGGTTGGTCTCATCACGCGTGTTTGCGCGATCGAGTGGCGCGGCAAGATCAACGATCCGCGCTGGCGCACGTGGGCCGACGTCGGGATCGGGCTGGGCTCGTGGATTCCGGCCCTGCTCTGGGGAGTGGCCTTCGCCAACGTGATCCGCGGCATCCCCATCGACGAGAAGGCGCAATACACCGGCGGCTTCTTCAACCTGCTCAACCCGTATGCGCTGCTCGGTGGCGCAACCACGCTGCTGGCCTTCCTGACGCACGGCGCAGTGTTCCTGGCGCTCAAGACCAGCGGTGTGCTGCAAGAGGATTCGATGCGCTACGCGTCGCGTCTGGCCATCCCGACCCTGGTGGTCGCGGCGGGCTTCCTGCTGTGGACGCAGTTCGCCTACGGCAACGGCTGGACCTGGATTCCGGTTCTCATCGCCGCGGTCGCCGCGGTGGTCATGGTGTTGGCAACCCAGGTACGACGCGAAGGCATTGCCTTCCTGGCCACCTCGATCGCGATCGCCGGTACCGTTGCCACGCTGTTCTCGGTCCTGTACCCGAATGTGCTGCCGTCCTCCACCAACGAGGCCTGGAACCTCACCATCGACAACACCTCGTCGAGCCACTACACGCTGACCGTGATGACGTGGGCCGCGGTGCTCATCACGCCCGTGGTGATCGGGTATCAGGCGTGGAGCTACTGGGTGTTCCGCAAGCGCATCTCCGTCGAACAGATCCCGGCGCCCACCGGACTCCCGTCGTTGCGGGTGGGCGGCGAATGAGGTTCGTCGAGTGACCAAACGCGCCTCGCGACCGCCGCTGGATCCGCGGTTGCTGCGCTATTCGCCGACGGCACGGACGTATGTCGCGCTGACCGCAGCGTTCGCCATCGCCGAGGTGGTCGCCGTCATCGTGATCGCGGCGATGGTTGCCTCCATCGCCTCCGAACTCATCGTCGACCCCGATGCGCGGTCGCTGTCGGCGCAGACCGGCCATCTGACGGTGCTCGCCGTCGCACTGCTGGCCCGGGCCGCGATGACCTTCGGGCACGATCGCTACGCGCATCGGGCGTCGGCACGCACAATTGCCGAATTGCGTTCGCGAGCACTCGACACGCTGACCGATCCCGACCGCACGACGCCGCGTAACCTGCTGGGCAAACGCGAGCACGCGAGCACCGTCCTGCTCCGCGGTCTCGACGCCATCGGTCCCTACTTGTCCGGATACCTTCCCGCACTGATCATCTCGATGATCGTGACGCCGATCGTGATCGTGGTGATCGCGATCGCCGACCTTCCTTCGGCGCTGATCATCGTCGTCACGCTGCCGCTGATCCCGGTCTTCATGGTGCTCGTCGGGCTCATGACAAGGGACCGGACCGAACGCAAACTGGCCACCATGAGCCGGCTCTCGGCGCAGCTGCTCGATCTGATCACCGGCTTGCCGACCCTGCGTGCACTGGGCCGCGCGCAGGCACCGGCCAAGCAGGTCGCCGAACTCGGTGCGGCACACCGGCGCAGCACGATGTCGTCGCTGCGGGTCGCCTTCCTGTCCGGCGGTGTGCTGGAACTGCTGGCCACCCTGTGTGTGGCACTGGTGGCCGTCGGTATCGGTCTGCGGCTCGTGTACGGCGAGATGAGTTTGTATGCCGGTCTTTTCGCGCTGATCCTGGCTCCGGAGGCGTATCTGCCGTTACGGCGGGTGGGCATGCAGTTCCACAACTCGACCGACGGCATGACCGCCGCGCGCGAGGTGTTCGAACTCATGGAGAGTGCCGTGCCGCGCCCGGGCACCGCCACGCGCACGGTCGCCGTTGCGGGAGCGAAGATCACGCTGCTCGACGTGGGCGTGCACGGCCGCGACGGTTGGGCGCCCTATGGATTGGACGCGGTGGTCGACCCCGGTGTGATCACGCTTTTCACCGGCCCTAACGGTTCCGGCAAGTCGACCGCGCTGGCCACGATCCTGGGACTTGCCGCGCCGGACGAAGGATCGGTCCTCGTGGGTTCGGTTCCGGTTGCCGAACTCGAGCCCGCCGCATTTCATGAGCAGGTCGCCTGGCTACCGCAGCAACCGGTGATCGTACCGGGCAGCGTCGCCGACAATCTCGCGCTGTTCGGTGCACTCGATCCCGACGGTCTCGCAAAGGCCACAGCGGCAACGGGTTTCGACGATGTCCTGGCTGGTCTCGCCGAGGGCTCCGACACCAGGCTGGGCGCCGGGGGAGTCGGCCTGTCGGCCGGGCAGCGGCAACGACTCGCCTTGACGCGTGTGCTCGCCTCGCCGGCGCCACTGCTGTTGCTCGACGAACCGACCGCCCACCTTGACGCTGCCGCTGAGGCGTCGGTGCTTGCCGCACTTGCGGCGCGGGCCCGGGCCGGTGACACCGTGCTCGTCGTCGCACATCGTGACATCGCGCGTGATGTCGCCGACTGTGTGGTCACTTTTCCAGGGGCGAGCGAAGCGACGGGGGATGTCGGGGCGAGCGAAGCGACGGGGGACGATCCGGAGGTGATCTCGTGCGACAAGACCCGCTGATCCGGGCGCTCGGCTTTCTCGGTCTGAAGGGCCGGCCGGTGGTGCGATCGTTGCTGTTGGGTGTCGGCGGAGCGTTGTCGGCGTTGGGATTGGCCGCCTTGTCGGCGTGGTTGATCACCCGGGCCTGGCAGATGCCGCCCGTGCTGTTCTTGTCGGTGGCGATCACCGCCGTTCGTGCGCTCGGAATCTCGCGCGGACTGTTCCGGTATCTCGAGCGTCTTGCCACCCACGACTTGGCCCTCGGTGCGATGGCGTCGGCTCGTGAGCGGGTCTATATCGCCCTGGCGTCGGGTTCGCCGGCCTACTCGGTGACGTTGCGCCGTGGTGACTTGTTGACCCGCACCGGCGACGACATCGATGAGATCGGCAACGCGCTGATTCGCGGCATCATCCCGATCGGCGTCGGGCTCACGACATCGGTTGCGGCGGTGGTCATCATGGCGCTGGTATCGGTGTGGGCGGCGTTGGTGCTCGGTGCCGCACTGATCGTCAGCGGCGTCGTCGCGCCGTGGCTGGCCGCTCGTGGGGCGTCACGCTCGATCGCCGACGCGTCGAGTGCGACCACCCAATCGGCGGAGGCGACCACGACGGCGCTGTGGCACGCACCGGAACTCGTCGTCGCGCGTCGTCGGCCAGTTGTGCTGGATGCGGCGTCCGAGGCCGACCGTGATGCGCTTGCCGCCGCCGACCGCGGGCTGAGGTGGCAGGCGGCTGCGGCCGCGGCGACACCGCTCTCGCTCGGGGCGTCGTTGCTGGCCGCCTGCATGATCGGTATCCACCTGGCCTCGCAGGTGTCGGGGTCCCTCGCCGATGTGTCCTCGGGCCACGGACTCACGCCGATGATCCTAGGTGTGCTGATCTTGTTGCCGCTCTCGGCATTCGAATCGACCGCACCGTTGACGGAGGCGGGGATTCAGATCGAGACCTCGCGGCAGAGCGCGGCACGGGTGATGGCACTCGTCGACGCGGCCGGCACCGACCCCGATGCCGGCGGTGACGCGTCGGTGCATTTCGGCCCGGTTGCTCTCGACCTCGATCGGATGCGTTGGGGCTGGTCGGGTTCCGAGGCGCTTGGCCCGGTGAGCGGACTCGATCGCACCCTGCCTGCGGGGTCGCGCCTGGCCGTGGTCGGGCCGAGCGGATCGGGTAAGTCCACGCTGTTGTTGACGCTCGCCGGTCTGCTGGCTCCGCAGTCGGGTTCTGTGTCGTACTCGGGTTCGGGCGCCGAGTCTGTCGAACCTCGTTCGGCGGCAACCTACTTCGCCGAAGATGCGCACATCTTCTCGACGTCGATCCGGGAGAATCTTCGTGTGGCGCGGGGCGACGCGTCGGAGGGCGAGATGACTTCGGCGCTGGACCGGGTCGGTCTGTGGGCGTGGGTGACGGGACTTCCCGACGGGCTCGACACCGTGCTGGCCGGCGGTTCCGACGCGATCAGCGGTGGTCAGCGCCGCAGGTTGCTGCTCGCCCGTGCGCTGTTGCAGCGGGCGCCGGTGGTGCTCCTCGACGAGCCGACCGAACACCTCGACGCCGACGACGCCGATCCGCTGATGCGGCAGATCCTCGACCCGGCGGACGGGCTGTTCGGCCCCGACCGGACCGTCGTCGTTGTGACACACCAACTTCCGGACGGAACCGGCGCCGATGTCGTGGACCTCGCGGCGGTCGGTGTGTGACCCGAAGATTCCCGGAGTCTTCCACTCCGCCCGCGGAAATCTGTACCTGGGAGATCGGCCGAGCGCACAGTGCATTTGGCCGACCTCCCAGGTACAGCTTTCCTACGGGCGGTGACTCGGCCACCCTCGTCGGATCGGCCGGCTGGAGACTACTTGGGTTCGTAGCCAGCCGGAAGCATCGTCGACTTGTGTTCGAGGAAGGCCTCGAGTCCTTCGGGTCCGCATTCGCGGCCGATGCCGGAGTTCTTGAATCCGCCGAACGGTGACCCGGGATCGATGGCGTAGAAGTTGATTCCGAATGTGCCGGTGCGGATCTTCTCCGAGACCTCGATGCCGCGCTCCACGTCGCTCGTCCAGACGGTTCCGGCGAGCCCGTACTCGGAGTCGTTGGCGATGGCGATGGCCTCGTCGAGGTCGTCGTAGGCGATGACGGAAAGGACCGGCCCGAAGATCTCTTCCTGGGCGATGGTCATGTCGTTGGTGACGCCGGTGAAGATCGTCGGCGTCAGGAAGTAGCCTGCGTCAAGACCTTCCGGACGTTCGCTCTCCAGCGCCGCGGTGGCTCCGGCCTTCTTGCCCGCCTCGATGTAGCCCTCGACGCGGGCGCGCTGTCGGTCGGAGATCAGCGGTCCCAGTTGGGCTTCCGGATCAGAGGGCAGTCCGACCTTCATCAGCTTGGCCGATTCGACCATCGCGGTGACGATCTCGTCCTGGCGACTCCGGGGGACCAGCACGCGGGTCTGGGCGACACAGGCCTGGCCGGTGTTGAACAGACCGAGGAAGGTCAGCATGAAGGCGTTGGCGGCCAGGTCGACGTCGTCGAGCACGATGGCCGCCGACTTGCCACCGAGCTCCAGTGAGCAGCGTTTGAGCGACTCGGCACAGGCTGCGCCGATCGCCTTGCCGGCCGCGGTGGAGCCGGTGAAGGTGATCTTGTCCACCAGCGGATGCGCCACCAAGGCCTGCCCGGTCTCGGTGCCGCCCGGGACCACCGAGATGACCCCTTCGGGCACACCGGCTTCCACGAAGAGTGCGGCGACATAGTTTGCGGTGAGCGGGGTTTCGGGTGCGGGCTTGACCACCACCGAGCAGCCTGCGGCGAGAGCGGCGCCGAGCTTGTTGCAGGTGAGGAAGAGCGGCACATTCCACGCGCAGATCGCGCCGACCACACCAACCGGTTCGCGGGTCACGCGGGTGGTGCCGAACACTCCGTTGCGATACTCCACCCAGTCGTAGTTGCGGGCCGCGTCGGCGTAGGCGCGCAGCACCCCGGTACCCGGCAGTTGCTGCAGCATGCTGACCGCACTCGGCGGCGCACCCATCTCCGACGACACCAATGCCGCGACCTCGTCGTTGCGTTCGTCGAGCAGGTCGGCGACCTTGGCGACGATGTCGGCCCGTTCGGCGGGCGACTTGCTGCGCCACACGCCCGAGTCGAACGCGGCACGGGCGGTGCGGACCGCGGTGTCGACATCGACCTCGTCGGCCAGAGGCACCGAGCCCACGCGCTCACCGGTTGCGGGGGAGAACACCTCGAGCGTCTCGGTGGAGTGTGGGTCGGCCCAGGTGCCGCCGATGTAGAGCTGAGCATGGTCGCCGCCACCGGCGAGAGTGTCGACGCGGGACTCGACGGTTTCGGTCATGAGTTGAGTGCTCCTGTTTGGTCGCGGATCGTGTCGGGTGGGCCTGGTTGCGGCTCGCGGTGTGAACCACCGCACACTCCGATACTAGAACACGTTCTAACTCTGGGGCCAGTGGCTCACGTCTGATCGATCAGTCCGGAGTCGATCGTGATGCGCTCGGGCAGCGCCTCGACCAGCAGTGCGGCGGCCGAAGCGTTGCCGTCGAAGACGATGCGGCCGTCGGTGACGGCTTCGGTGAGCGACAGTCGTCCGGCACTCACGTCGACGATGGTCGCCGCATCCATGGTGATGTCGACGTCGACATCGCCATCCGGGTCGTCGGCGTCGGACTCGGTGACGCTGACCTCGCCATCTCGCAGGCGAATCGTGGCGCTGGAGCCATCGATGTGGAATCGGTAGGTGTACCGGGCATCCCGTGTCACATCCCCGTCGATCAGTTGCGCGATGAAGACGAGTGGCCATTCGGCCCGAAACATGTCGTCAGGCTGCTTGGGTGCGTGCGTCTGGTGGCGAACTCCCCACAGCGCCAACGGCAGCAGCGCCCGAGAGAGCTCGCGGCCCGATTCGGTCAGTTGATAGACCAGCGACGCCGACGGCTTCGGGAGTCGGCGTTTGAGGACCACCTCGGCGTCCTCGAGTTGGCGGAGCCTCGACGCCAGCAGGCTGGTGCCGATGCCGTCGAGGGCCTCGAGCAGGTCCGAGTAGCGCTTCGGTCCGGCCATCAATTCGCGAACGATCAGGAGGGTCCACCGTTCGCCCACGACGTCCAGGCCCATCGCCAAGCCGCAGAACTGTCCATACTGTCGCCGCGTCATGCCTCGGAGTCTACCAATTCATCGATTTCTGAACACATTGCTTCAGAAAAATGCTTGAGTACTTCTAAATCTTATGTTCCTATGGATGAGCAGTGGTTTTCCGTCCGGTCAGATAGGAGTTCCGGCCATGAACAACGAGCGAGTGCCGCGGGTCGTCCTCGGTGTCAGCGGTACCGATGCGTCGGCGAATGCGGTGGCATATGCCTCGATGGTCACCGGTGTGCGCGGTGAGATGATGCTGGTCAGCGCTGTGCGACGCACCCGGCGCAGCGCCTGGTCCCGACGCGAGGAACACGCGTGGGCCGACGCCTTGGGCGCCGACGCCCATCAACTGGCGGACGCATGGCAGATCACGGAGATTGCGCGTGAGGCCCGCGAAGCCGCGCAGGCGCACGGCCCGGTATCCACCCATGAAGTGATCCGGGAGGGCGACCCCTTCACCGTTCTCCGTGATGTCTGCGACGAGATGCGCGCAGATCAGCTGGTGCTCGGTGGAAACGGCGGCCCGTCGCGCCTCGCGCGCCGGCTCGGAAAGCAAAGCGGGGTCGATGTTGTCGTCATCGACAGCGCATCAGGTCTTGTCATCCCGGTGGAGCCGGCCCGAGCGCGTCGAGCGACGGCGACGTGGTCGCCCGTCGGACGCGTGTCGATGGCACCCGAGCGTGCGTGAGGCGGTCGGCCTAGGACCCGAACGCCATGCGCGCCTCGAAACCGTCTGCGGCGTCGGCGAGTATGTCGAGACCGGCGTCCACGTCGCGCGCTTCGAGCAGCCGCTGACGGTCGAGCGGTCCGGTCGGCAGACTGGCGACCCAGCGGTAGAGGGTGGCAACCGGTTCGGTGTCTGCGTCGTTCCCCCCGAACACGTCTTGCAGTTGGGTCGGATCGACGCCGCGGGCGCGCGCGAAGTCACCGACGAGGTCACGGATGCGCATGCCCAGCATGGAGAGACGCGCCCGCTGCCCCGCGTCGAAGACGAAATCGGGGAGAACCTCCACGCGGGCGCGCGGGTAGGGGTCGTCGGACAGCCACTCCAGTACCCGAAAGCGTCGTGCGCCGAAGGCCACGAGCGTCGCCCGGCCGTCCGGAAGCCGATCGACGGAATCGATCTCGGCGAACGTGCCGACATCGTGGCGTACATCACCGCCGCCGACCTCCGACCCCCGCGCAATCAGCACGACGCCGAATCGGGCGGGATCGCCGGCCGCCAGGCAGTCGCCGAGCATCGTTCGGTATCGCGGCTCGAAGATGCGCAGCGGCAGTGGTTCGCCCGGCAACAATGCGGTGCCGAGCGGGAACATCGGCGCGATGAGCGCCGAATCGGATTGGTCTGTCAGGAGCTCGGACGGGCGTCGAGCACGACCTCGAACTCGAGGAGGTCGGCCCCCGACGCGACCGGCTTTGCGCGTTCGCCCGCATGCGCTTCACGGGCCGGGCCCGACGCCCACGCCTGGAAGTCCTCCTCGGATTCCCATTGCGTCACAACGAAGTAGCGCTCATCGCCCTTGACCGGACGGAGCAGCTGAAAGCCCAGGAAGCCCTTGGAGCCGTCCACCGCATGCGCGCGATGGGCGAAACGCTTCTCGAGTTCAGGGCCCGCACCCTCGGGGACGGAGATCGCATTGATTTTCACAACAGCCATGGGTCCAGCTTACTGATGTCGACCGGTTGCAATAGGGTTCTGCCCGTGACAATTCGTCGGGCGTCGGAGTTCGTCGACCTCGGCCTGCGAGATCATGGCGGACCGCTGCCGATCCACGACGCGAGCGGCGCCGTCATCGACACCGGGGTCGGGCCGATCGTGTTGCTGCACGGCCTGATGGGGCGCGGTCGGACGTGGCGCCGGCAGGTCCCGTGGCTGCGCCGATACGGGCGGGTGTTCACCTTCGACGCCGCGTTCCATACCGGTGCCGACGTCGAAATCCCGGACGACCCCGCCGAACTCGCCACCGAACGGTTTGTCGCCGATCTCGCCGAGATCCTCACCTGGATCGACCTCGGTCCGGCGGTGCTCGTCGGGCACTCGATGGGTGCACTGCACGCCTGGTGTGCCGCCGCTGCCTACCCGGAGCTGGTGTCGGCGCTGGTGGTCGAGGACATGGCACCCGATTTCCGCGGTCGCACAACCACCAGCTGGACGCCGTGGTTCGAGAGTTGGCCCGACCGTTTCGCTTCCGTCGATGCGGCGCAGGAGATGTTCGGGCCGGTGGCGGGCCGCTACTTCTACGAGGCGTTCGACGACGGTCGGCTGCACGGCCAGATCCCGGTGTGGGCGGCGATCGCCGAGGAGTGGGGCGGCCGCGACTTCTGGGCGCAGTGGTCGGCCTCGTCGGTGCCTGCGTTGGTGATCGAAGCCGAACACACCGTCACGCCGCCCGGGCAGATGCGCAAGATGTGCGCGGTCCGCGACCGGGCGTCGTATCTGCGGGTACCCGGTGCCGGTCACCTGGTCCACGACGACGCCCCAGAGGTGTATCGCGGTGCGGTGGAGGCGTTTCTGTCCGGGCTGGACCTCAGCAGATAAGCAGAGGTCAGATAACCAGAGAGGCCGACCCGCTGATGCGGGCCGGCCTCGAGTGGACAGGGAATCTCAGGCGGGATCTGGGGGCGCGATGGGCGCACCGTTGAGTCGACGCCAGCAGTGCACGTAGAACAACTGTGCCAACGGAGCCGAGACGATGAGGCCGATGTAGCAGACGATCGCGCCGACCAGGTTGATCGCGTAGGCGACGAGAAGTGCGATCAGCGAGTCACCGACCTTCGTCTTCGCCAGTTCGAACGACGTCTTCATCGCATCGACCGGCGAGAGCTGCTTGTCGATCGTCGCGACGATCGAGAACTGCAGCAGGAAGATGGCGATCAGGCCCGGGATGACGCACAGCACCAGGCCGATCGAGGTGATGATGCCGACCAGGATCGCGGTGAGGATCGTCGGCCCGAAGCGCGTCGGCTTCAGGAACGACGCGGACGTGACGGGTTCACCGTTCGCGACGCGCAGTGCTCCCGAGATGATGCTGATCTGGATGTAGAAGATGCCGACGAGCAGCACCAGATACAGCAGGAACATCAGGAACAGGCCGCCGCCGCCGATGGTGGTGGTCTCGTAGCTGTAGGTGTAGCCGCTGCCGTAGTCCGATGTGTGGGTCTCGGTGGTTCCGAAGATCGCCGTGGCGAACACTGCGAGCAGGGTGACGATCAGGATGAGCGCGAACGCGATGACACCCGGCAGGATCATGGCGCCGACATTGTTCTTGAATTTCCCCCACGCCCAGCTGAAGGCCTCGCCGACGTCGACCTTGGTGGGGTCGGTGCCGAACTGGCCGGCCGGCGGCGGCCCGCCGGGGTAACCACCCTGCGGCTGACCGTACTGGGGTCCGGGCGGCGGCGGAGGCGGCGGAGCCTGGCCGTATTGCGGTTGCGGCGGGGGTGTCTGCCCGTACTGGGGTCCGGGTGGTGGGGGCGGTGGCGGTGTTTGACCGTACTGCGGTGTCTGACCGTAGTCGGGCGGCGGAGTCTGGCCGGGCTGCTGCCCACCGGACGCGGGATTGGGTTCAGGTGGGTAAGGCGGCTGCGTCATGGCTCGGGACATTAGCAACGTTTGCGCCGATGCGGGAGGTATCAAACGGACGACACATGTAAGCCCGCGTGTCGTGTAGGTACCGAGGCACAGAACGGGGGGTCAGAGGGTGCCGGATTCGCCTGCCAGGCAGTAGCGCCCGTCGTCGGTGAGTTCGACGAGACCGTCGACGAGGAGGGAGTCGAGCGCGCGATCGCGCTGCGCTGTGTCCGACGTCCACGCCAGGTCCAGTCGCGCACGTTCGACGGGATCCTCGGTGCCGCGCAAGACGTCGAGGAGCAGCCCGCGCACCTGACGATCGGTCCCGGCGAACTTCTGCGTCTTGCGCGGCGGCCCGGTGTGGGCGGGGCGTCCGCGGCGCACCCAGAGGCAGTCGGGGATCGGGCACCGATCGCATCGGGGGTTGCGCGCCGTGCACACGAGCGCCCCAAGTTCCATCAGCGCGGCCGAGAAGCGCGGCGCCGACTGTGCATACGACCCGTCGTCGGCTCGCGGGAGGAGCGCGTCGGCGTCGGCGAGATCGGCGCGGGCAGGATTGCCCGGATGCTCACGGCCGTGCTCGGCGCGGGCGATCACCCGACGGACATTGGTGTCCACCACCGGAACTGCCTGCCCGAACGCGAAGCAGGCCACCGCACGGGCGGTGTAGTCACCGATCCCGGGCAGCGTCAGCATCGTCTCGACGTCGGCCGGAACCCGGTCGTCGTGTTCGCGGGCAAGCACTTTCGAGCACTCGTGGAGGCGCAGTGCGCGTCGTGGGTAGCCGAGTTTGCCCCACGCGCGCAGGACTTCGCCGGCGGGCGCGGCCGCCATGGCCGACGGGACCGGCCAGCGGCGTACCCAATCGCGCCACGGCTCGATCACCCGCGACACCGGGGTCTGTTGCAGCATGATCTCGCTGATCAGGATGTGCCACGCCGTGCAGTCGGGGTCGCGCCACGGCAGATCACGTTCGTTGAGGTCGAACCAGCCGAGAACCGCGGCAGATGGCAGACTATTGCTCATGGCTGGAGTTACACCGCGACAGGCGTGGCGCATCTTGCGCGAAGGTAATGACCGTTTTGTGGCGGGGGATTCTCAGCATCCCAGCCAGGGTATCGAGGACCGCGCCCGACTCGCGGCGGGCCAGCACCCCAAATCGGTGCTGTTCGGCTGCGCCGACTCCCGACTCGCCGCGGAGATCATCTTCGACCAGGGTCTCGGCGACATGTTCGTCGTACGTACCGCCGGTCACGTGATGGACTCGGCCGTGCTCGGGTCCATCGAATACGCCGCCGAAGTGCTCGAGGTGCCGCTCATCGTGATCCTCGGCCACGACAGCTGCGGTGCGGTCAAGGCGACCCTCGACGCTCTCGACGAACTGCAGATTCCCGGCGGCTACATCCGGGACGTCGTCGAGCGAGTGACGCCGAGCATCCTCGCCGGTCGCAGCGAAGGTCTGACCCGGGTCGACGAGTTCGAAGCGCGGCACGTGGTGGAGACCGGGCAACTGCTGATGCAGCGCAGCCGGATCATCGCGGACCGCGTTGCGACGGGCAAGCTGGCGATCGTCGGGCTCACCTATCAGCTGAGTGATGGCCAGGTGCAACTGCGCGGCGCCTACGGCGACATCGGCGAGACCACCGTAGGTGTCCTGCGCCAGGTGGAGTCGGCCTGATCGAAGGCCGATACCGACGCATGTCTGGACCTGAACTCTAGACTTTGCGCCATCGGTGACGCTTTCTGTGAGCGACACGCCGACCTTGATCGGCCGAAACGTCCGAATCGGCCGTTAGCGTTGTTTTCGTGATCGAACCCCAGGGCCCACTGCCACCGGAGATCTACTGGCGCCGACGTGTCGTCGCTGCCGGTGGTGGTCTCGTGGTGCTCGCCGTGGTGGTCGGTCTCATCGTCTGGATGACGTCCGGCAACGACGCGGCGAAGAACACCGCCGCAAACGCGCCGCTGTCGTCTGCGGCCGCCACCACACCGCCGGTCGTTCCCTCGGAACCCAGTTCGCAGAACCCCGGTGGGCCGGGCGGCCCGGCTCCGAACGGCGGGAATCCCGCGGGCACGACGACAACACCGCCGACACCTGGCTCGTCGACCGCCGCGGTGCCCACCACCGGTCCGGCAGGACCGGCGCCCGTCGGTGGCCTGTGCCCCGACGAGAGCATCTCGGTGGTGCTGCTGATGGACAAGCCCACCTACACCGTCGGGCAGCGTCCGGTGTTCACGCTGGTGACCACCAACGCCGGTGTGGCGGCATGCACGCGAGACGTCGGCAAGGCATCGCAGAACGTCGTCGTCCGGACACTCGACGGCACGCGCACGCTCTGGACCGCTCGCGATTGCTCGCCGCTGCAGACGGTGAACAACCAGCTGCTTCAGCCGGGCCAGCAGGTCCGCGACACCATCGTGTGGTCGGGCACCACCAGCAACCCCGGATGTGACAAGCCCCGGGTGCAGATCCCGGTCGGCGCGTACAAGGCGGTCGGCAAGATCGGTGAACGGGAGTCCTTCCCGCAGACCTTCAACGTGGTCGCGCCGGCGCAGCAGCCCTGATTCATCCGGCCCGCTCGCTACGCTCCCGGCGCCTGATCTAGTCGTAGCGTTCGATGCTGGTCTCGGCCAGACGCGACAGTCCCTCGCGGATGTGGCGGGCCCAGATGCTGCCGATGCCTTCCACCGCCTGCAGGTCGGCCGCACTCGATGCCAGTAGCGTCTGCAGGGTGCCGAAGCTCCGGACCAGACGGTCGATGTGGGCGAACTGCAGTCGCGAGATGCGCGCGAGCATCCGGTAGCCGCGCGGGCTCATCGCGGTGTCCTGCGCGTCGATCGTGGTCGGATAGCCGAACGCGCCCGCCAGCAGCGTGAGGTCCAGCAGATCGGTGTCGCTGAGGTTCTCCACGATCTCCAGGGACTGTCGCACCTCCTCGGTGGTCGCCGGCTCGGGGCTCGCGTAATAGTCGCGGACCAGCAGTTCGCGCATGGTGTCGTTGTCGGAGATCAGTTCCTCGAGCTGCAGGCTTACCTGCCGCCCGTTGACGCCCAGTTCGAGGACGTACTCGTCGATCTCCACCGACACCCGACGCACCATCTCCATGCGCTGGGCGGTCGACATGGCGTCGCGCAGCAGCACGTAGTCTTCGATCTCCGCGCGCGACAACGCCGAGATCACCTCGTCGAGGCGGGTCTTGTACCGCTCGAGGGTGGCCAGTGCGACATTCGCGCGGGACAGGATGGGGTCCGGGCTCTCCACCACGCGTCGAGCGCCGTCGACGTACACCGACACGATCGACATCGACGCGCTCACCGAGATCACCGGATGCCCGGTCTGGATCGCGGTGCGCTCGGCCGCCCGATGCCGCGTTCCGGACTCCTCGGTCGGGATCGACGGGTCGGGGACCAGCTGCACGTTGGCCCGGACGATGCGCTTGCCGTCGGTCGAGAGCACAACGGCGCCATCCATTTTCGCGAGCTCGCGCAGCCGGGTGGGGGCGAACTCCACGTCGAGGTGGAATCCGCCGTCGCAGATCTTCTCGACGTCGGAATCGTGGCCGAGCACGATCAGCGCGCCGGTACCGCCACGCAGGATGCGTTCGAGGCCGTCGCGCAGGCCGGTGCCCGGCGCCACCCGGGCCAGTGTCTCCCGGGCCAGCTCGGATTTGGCGAACTCCGGCATGCGTCGTCCCTGTCTACTCGTCGGCGAACCGCCGTGTCTTACGCACTAGGGCGTGTCTCCCAATGCCCTTTGCGGGTCTTGGCGGCTCGATTGCACCCTGGCTGCGTTGTCGTCGAATCACAATAGCTCCGCTATTGCTCTCTCCTCCGCCTTGCCAGGGCACAATCGACTCCACCAATCCCCCGCAGTGGCATTGGAAGACACGCCCTAGGATATCGGGACGTGAACACTCCATTCGTGGTGCCTGCCGACCTGGAACCCCTCGAGCGCCACCCGAAGGCCGTTTCGCCGGGCGAATCGATCGGCCGCCACAACCCCGCGTGCTTCGGCTGCGGACCGGATTCGCCGCGTGGACTGCACCTCGACGTGCGTGCGGGCGAGGGGTTCACGGCGTCGGCGTCGATGCAGGTCGAGCCGTGGATGGAAGGCGGTCCCGGCATCATGCACGGCGGACTGGTGAGCAGCGCCTTCGACGAGGTGATGGTGAAGGTGCCGATGCTGGTGGATCCGGCGACGGTGACCGCGCACCTCGAGGTGAACTTCCGCGCACCGATCCCGGTGGGGTCGACGCTGACCGTCGAGGCAACACTGCTCGGCCGTCAGCGCCGCAAGGTGTACGCCGAGGGCATCGCGCACCTCGGCGACCCCGACCGTCCCGTCGCGTACGGGAAGGCGATGTTCGTGGCCATCAACGCCCGCGAACACTTCGCCGATCACGTCCACAAGAGCCAGATGGACGACGAGCTGAAGGATCGGATGTCGCGGCCGTAGTTGTCGGTTCCGCCGCCCTCGTTGACCTGCGGAAATGAGCCAGCGTCCTGCCCGCAAAATCTAGGGGAAGGGTTTCTTCCGCGGGTTTCATAGTCGTCCGCGAGAATTTTCTGGGGGAGGACTCCAAGGTTAGGGGACGAAGTTTCTTCCCCGACTTTTTGTGGGCGCCGGCCCACCCCCCGCCGCCACCGTCGGCTATCTGTACGCCACAGCCCGACCACGTGCACTGTGCATCTGACTCGGCTCCCAGGTACATATTTCCGCAGTTCAGGAGGCCGAAGGCAGTACGTTTCGCTCAGAACGGCGCGTCGACGACTTTGCGCTTCGCGGCGTCCTGCGCTTGTTGAAGGTTGCCGACCTTGGAGATGCGGATGCCGCTCGGCAACTTCTCGTCGGTGCCGACCGGAATGATCGCGTGGGTGAAACCGAGCCGCTTCGCCTCGGCGATCCGGCGCCCGACCGCGGACACCCGGCGCACCTCGCCGGCCAGGCCGACCTCGCCGATGGCGACCGTCGTGTTGGGAATCGGCTTGCCGTCCATGGCGGAACTGACGGCCAGCGCGATGGCGAGATCGCCGGCCGGTTCGGTCACCCGCATCCCGCCGACGGTGGCGACGTAGATCTCGTTCTTGGCGATGGCCTCGATCTTGGCGCGGCTCTGCAGCACGGCCAGCACCATCGCGACCCGGGCCGAGTCGAGCCCCGACACCGCACGCCGCGGCGTGGCCATCTGAGATCCGTTGGCCAGCGACTGTACTTCGCCGACCAGGGGTCGCTTGCCGTCCATGGTGACCAGCGTGGCGGTGCCACTCACCGTCGAATCACGTTGGTGCAAGAAGATTCCGGACGGATCGGTGACCTGGTGGATGCCATCGTCGCGCTGCTCGAAACAGCCCACCTCGTCGGCCGCACCGAACCGATTCTTGATACCGCGCACCATGCGCAGCGTCGAATGCCGGTCGCCTTCGAAGCTCAGCACGACGTCGACGAGATGCTCGAGTGAGCGAGGTCCGGCGACCGCGCCGTCCTTGGTGACGTGCCCGACGAGGATGACGGCGATTCCGCGGTTCTTCGCCAGCGACACCAGAGCCGTTGTGACGGAACGGATCTGGGTTACTCCGCCGGTGACGCCGTCGGCGCCGGTGGCCACGACCGTCTGTACCGAGTCGACGATCATCAGCGACGGTCGGACCGCGTCGACGTGGCCGAGAATGGTCGCGAGATCGGATTCGGCCGCGAGATAGACGTTTTCGTGTACAGCGCCCGTGCGTTCGGCCCGCATACGCACCTGCCCGGCCGACTCCTCGCCGGTGATGTAGAGCGCCGTACGACCTTGCCGGGCCCAGTGTTTGACGGCTTCGAGCAGCAGCGTCGACTTGCCGACGCCCGGCTCGCCGGCGAGGAGGATCACCGATCCGGGAACCACGCCGCGCCCGAGTACGCGGTCGAACTCGCCGATGCCGGTGGCCACCGCGGCCGACGATGCGGAATCGATCTCCGTGATGCGACGGGCGGGACTGCTTGGTGCGACGGCAGCGGTGGTCGAGGTGCTCGACGGCAGTGCCGTCACTTCGTCGACGGAACCCCATTCGCCGCAATCCGGGCACCGGCCAACCCATTTGGCGACTTGATGCCCGCACGCGCTGCAGCGGTAGGTGTTCTTCGGCTTGGCCACAGGTGTCAGGGTAGGCAATCGGACCGACAGTCGGCCGACGCCACGGCCGGGAAGGTCAGTGACCGCCCTCGGGGTGAGCGCCCTCGGTGCTGCTGGGGGAACCGGTCTCATGGCCGCCCTCGTGGTGCTCACCCTCGGCGGCATGCTCGTCGCCGTGGACGTTGTGTTCTTCGGCAGGGACCTCGGCGGAGTACGCCGCACCCTTACGCGCGTACCCGGGGTCGGTGTCGACCGGTGTGAGGACTTCCTTGCTGCCGGCATCAACCCAGGCGCCGTCGGCGTTCTTGATCTCGAAGACGAAAGTGAGATTGGTGGTCAGGCCGGCCGCGACCGACTTACCGGCGCCATTGAGCGTCGCCTTGATCCGGCTCTCCTTGGTCGCACGTTCGGCGACGTCCTCGGTCAGTCCCACGGGACTGCCGGCGCGCAGAGCGATCTCGGGCGTGATCTCGAGCTGCGGCCCGGCGGCGGGCGACAGCGTGACGGTGCCGCCCTGCGGAGCCTTGATCTCCTTGAGCCGGTAGTACTCGGTCGGATTGTTGCTGCTGATGACGAAGGACAGCTCGAACGGCCCACCCGCGGCGAAGACCTCGTCGGCCTTGTCGTTGGGGTAGATGATCTGGACGTTGCGCAGCGTCAGCGACAGGTGATTCGCATTGGCGCCGTTGACGGCCGGAAGTTGATTGGCGGTCTGCGAGGTCTGGCCCGCGCCACACCCGGTGACACCGAGGGCGACGGCGGCGCCGAGCGCTGCGATCGCTGCCGCGAGGCGAGTCCGCGTACGTACCGACCGACGTGCGGATTGTGGAAGCACTGACACCCGTTCCTCCCAGGTCAACGAAGCCAACTGCGCGGGTTGCGAACCCTGCACTACGCAGCGTAGTGGGCGCGGGTCGGAAAAGTCCGCCGGGGTGCCGTTTTGGTCCCGGGAAAGCACTCCGCAAAGCTGTCGTCCACACCGCGAAATGGTGGGTGTTGCGTTGTGGGTCACGGCCTGCTAAGGACAGGCTCACTACCTCGCAAAACGCCGTGGACACCATGCGTTCAGGGCGTTGACCTGCACCGTTGTCTACTGCCCCTCGAACGCCCGTGCTAGACTGGCGATACTCGAAAGGGGCAAGGAACATTGAATTTCAAAGTTGGCGACACCGTCGTTTACCCCCATCACGGTGCTGCCCGGGTCGAAGACATCGTGACCCGGACCATCAAGGGTGAGCAGATCGAATACCTTGTTCTCAAGGTTGCCGACGGTGACATGACCGTTCAGATTCCCTCCACCAAGCTCGAATACGTCGGTGTTCGCGACGTCGTCGGCGCAGAGGGTCTCGACGAGGTTTTCCAGGTGCTCCGCGCTCCGCACACCGAAGAACCCACCAACTGGGCACGCCGATTCAAGGCGAACCAGGAGAAGCTGATCTCGGGCGACATCATCAAGGTCGCCGAGATCGTTCGCGACCTGTGGCGTCGCGAGCAGGACCGCGGCCTGTCCGCGGGTGAGAAGCGCATGCTGACGCGCGCCCGCCGGGTGCTCGTCGACGAGTTGTCGCTGGCACAGAACACCGACGACGAGAAGGCGACCAGCATTCTCGACGAGGTTCTCGCCGCCGCATCCTGACGCGTTGCCGATCAACGTTGGTGTGATCGTCCCGGCGGCCGGATCGGGGACGCGGCTCGGTGAGCCGGTCCCCAAGGCGTTCGTCGACCTCGGCGGTGCGTCGATCTTGGAGACGTGTGTGTCTGGGGTCGTGGCTGCCGATGTGGCCGAGCGGATCGTCGTGGTGGTCCCGTCGGAGTTGGTCGACGAGGCGCGCGATCTGGTGCCCGAGGCGATCGTCGTCGCGGGTGGCGCGCACCGGTCGGACTCGGTCCGGGCGGGACTCGCCGCCGTCGACTCCGACATCGTCCTGGTGCACGACGCGGCTCGTCCGCTCACCCCACCCGCGGTGTTCAACCGTGTCGTGGCGGCGGTGCTCGCCGGTCATCCCGCCGTCGTGCCCGGGCTTCCGGTGGCCGACACGCTCAAGCAGATCGACGTCTCGCCGCCAACCGAGCCGGGCGTCGAACGCGTCGCCCACACCGTCGACCGTGAGCTTCTGCGTGCGATCCAGACACCACAGGGGTTCACCCGTGACGCGCTGGTGCGTGCGCATGCCGACGACTCCGGCCTGGCCACCGACGACGCCGGACTGGCCGAGCGGTGCGGGATCGACGTGCACGTGGTCCCCGGGGACCCGCTCGCCATGAAGATCACCACTGGCTGGGATCTGCGCATCGCGCGGGACATCATCGCCGAGGGAGGACGCTTGTGAGGGTCGGGATCGGGTCGGACGCACACCGCGTCGACGAAGACGCCGACTGCTGGATGGTCGGTCTGCACTTCCCCGACACGCCCGGCTGCGAGGGGCATTCCGACGGTGACGTCGGCGCGCACGCGCTGTGCGACGCTGTGCTCTCGGCGGCCGGTCTCGGCGACGTGGGTTCGGTATTCGGTACCGGTCGCCCGGAATGGGCGGGGGTGTCGGGTGTCGCCATGCTCCAACACGTGCGTCACCTGGTCACCGAGGCCGGGTTGCGCGTCGTCAATGGCGCGGTGCAGGTGATCGGCAATCGGCCCAAGATCGGGCCGCGTCGAGACGAAGCCCAGCGGGTGCTGTCGGAGGCGCTGGGGGCGCCGGTATCGGTGTCGGCGACCACCACAGACGGTCTGGGCATGACCGGTCGGGGTGAGGGTGTGGCCGCGGTGGCAACGGCGCTGGTCGAGTGAACGACCTGTAAGATCGCACGTCGTGACCCTGCGCCTGTTTGACACCGCCACGCGAGAGGTGCGCGACTTCGTGCCGCTGCACCCCGGCCAGGCGTCGGTGTACCTGTGTGGCGCGACGGTGCAGGGCGTTCCCCACATCGGGCATGTGCGCAGCGGTATCGCTTTCGACGTGCTCCGACGGTGGCTCGAGTATTCCGGGCTCGACGTGCTCTTCGTCCGGAACGTCACCGACATCGAGGACAAGATCCTGCGCAAGGCCGCCGACGCGGGCCGGCCTTGGTGGGAATGGGCGACGACGCACGAGCGTGCGTTCACGCAGGCCTACGACGCACTTGGCGTACTGCCGCCCTCGGGTGAACCGCGGGCCACCGGGTTCGTGACACAGATGGTCGAGTACATGGAACGGCTCATCGAACGCGGGCATGCGTACGCGGCCGACGGCAACGTCTACTTCGACGTACTGAGCCTGCCCGATTACGGTTCGCTGTCCGGGCACAAGCTCGACGACGTGCATCAGGGCGAGAGCGCGGGCACCGGCAAGCGGGACCCCCGCGACTTCACGCTGTGGAAGGCCGAGAAGCCCGGCGAGCCGTCGTGGCCGACGCCATGGGGCCGCGGCCGGCCGGGCTGGCACCTGGAATGCTCCGCGATGGCCACCGGACTTCTCGGACCCGAGTTCGACATCCATTGCGGCGGAATGGATCTCATCTTCCCGCACCACGAGAACGAGCTCGCGCAGGCGCATGGCGCGGGTGATCCGTTCGCGCGGTTCTGGATGCACAACGGTTGGGTCACCATGGGCGGCGAGAAGATGAGCAAGTCGCTGGGCAACGTTGTGTCGATCCCGGCCATGCTCGAACGGGTGCGGGCTGTCGAACTGCGCTACTACCTCGGCAGCGCCCACTACCGGTCGATGCTGGAGTACTCCGACGGCGCGCTCACCGAGGCGGCTGCCGGTTACCGTCGTATCGAGTCGTTCGTGGAGCGGGTGGCCGCCCGGGTCGGCGAGGTGACGATCGGCGAGATCGAACCCGAGTTCGCGGCGGCCCTCGACGACGATCTCGGTGTGCCGGCCGCACTTGCCGTGGTGCACAACGCGGTTCGGCAAGGTAACACCGCACTCGAATCCGGGGATGGCGCAACCGCATTGGCGGCCGCGTCGTCGGTGCGGGCGATGACGGGAATCCTCGGGGTGGACCCGCTCGATCCGCTGTGGGCGTCGGATGGCGACGATTCGGCCGCCACCGCGGCGCTCGACGTCCTCGTCCGTGCCGAACTCCAGCGCCGTGCCGATGCGCGGGCCGCCAAGGACTGGTCGACGGCGGACGCCGTTCGCGACCGCCTCGCCGAGGCGGGTGTCGAGGTGACCGACACCCCGGACGGGGCGCAATGGGCTCTCAAGGGTGAAGGCTGATGGCGGGTAATTCCAAACGTAAAGGCGCAGTTCGCAAGTCGGGCTCGAAGAAGGGCCAGACGGTGGGCTCGGGTGGGCAGCGTCGTCGCGGACTCGAGGGTCGGGGTGCCACCCCGAAAGCCGTCGACCGTCCGTACCATCCGGCGCACAAACGCGCCAAGGCCGCCACGAAGACGCCCGCCGGGCGCGGTGGGGGGGCGCGGCGCAAGGACGAGGGCGGCCCCGAGTACGTGCTAGGCCGAAACCCCGTGCTGGAGTGTCTGCGTGCCGGGGTGCCCGCGACAGCGCTCTATGTGGCAACAAATTCCGAGCCCGATGATCGGGTCGCGGAGTCGGTCAAGATGGCCGCCGACGCGGGCATATCGATCCTGGAGGTCGGCAAGCCGGAACTGGATCGGTTGTCGGCCAACGGATTACACCAGGGCGTCGCTCTGCAGGTGCCCGAGTATCAATATGCCCATCCCGACGATCTGATGGCGCAGGCGCAATCGAGCGGTGCCCCGGCGCTGTTGGTTGCGCTCGACAACATCACCGACCCGCGCAATCTCGGTGCGGTGATCCGGTCGGTCGCCGCCTTCGGTGGTCAGGGGGTGCTCATCCCGGCCCGTCGAAGTGCCAGCGTCACCGCGGTGGCCTGGCGCACCAGCGCCGGTGCGGCAGCACGACTTCCCGTCGCCCAGGCGACGAATCTGACTCGCACGCTTAAGGATTGGGCCGCTTCGGGCGCGCAGCTGGTGGGGCTCGACGCCGACGGCGACGTCACCCTGGACGACTACGACGGCACCGGTCCGACGGTCATCGTGGTGGGTTCCGAAGGCAAGGGGCTGTCGCGGCTGGTCCGCGAGAGTTGCGATTCGATCCTGTCGATCCCGATGGCCGGCGACGTCGAAAGCCTCAACGCGTCCGTCGCCGCCGGCGTCGTGCTCGCCGAGTTCGCACGCCAACGACGTCAGGCCTGACGCCGGTCAGGAAGCGCTGATCGCGATGTCCGCGTCGGCCAGCGCGGCCCGCACGGCGCGAGCGTGCACGACGGACCCGGGGGTGTCGCCGTGTAAGCAGATTGATTGCGCTGCAACGGATATCGAACTCCCGTCGATCGCGGTGAGCCGACCGTCGAGCGTCAACTCGACCACTCGTTTGGCAATCTCGGCGCTGTCGGAGAGCACTGCGCCCGGCTCGGAACGCGGAACGAGGGTCCCGTCGGGGCGGTAGGCGCGGTCGGCGAAGGCCTCCAGGATGACCGGCAACCCGGCCCGTTCGGCACGGCCGATCACTTCCGCACCTGGCAAACCCATCACCGCGAGTCCGGGACCGGCGGCGGCGATCGCGGTGACCACGGCCTGCGCCTGCTGCTCGTGGTGGACGATCGTGTTGTACAGCGCGCCGTGCGGCTTCACGTATGACACCTTCGCACCCACGGAACGCGCGATCGCCTCGAGGGCTCCGATCTGATAGATGAGGTCGGCGATGAGGTCGCCGGCGTCGATGTCGAGGAAGCGTCGTCCGAATCCGGCGCGGTCGGGGTAGGACACCTGGGCGCCGATCCGAACACCCGCCGCTGCCGCCGCACGACAGGTCGCGAGGATGTCGCTGGGATTGCCGGCATGGAATCCGCATGCGACGTTGGCGCTGGTGACGATCTCGACCATCGCCGCGTCGTCGCCGACACCTTCGCCGAGGTCGGCGTTGAGGTCGATGCTCGAGACGGATCCCGGTCGGCGACTCATGGGAACAGTCTAGTTTGCGCCCGGTCAACGGTTTGGGACGCCCAGTCAACGATTTGGGACGCACGGTCAACGAGGGAGGGGGCACACGGGGTGGACCACGCAATGGGACGTTTGGTCTACCGTGTGTCTTATGACATTGCTCGATAGCAAGGTGACAACGACCAACGGCATCGTTGCCGGTGCGCGGGGCAAGCGCACACGGCGCGGAACCATCAGCTGGCGAGGGATTCCGTTTGCCGCGCCGCCGGTCGGCGCGAAGCGGTTCCGCGCACCGGAGCCGGCACCGGCGTGGCCGGGGGTGCGGGATTGCACGCAACTCGGCAAGGCCGCGATCCAGGAGAAGCGGTTCACCGCGGTCGCTCCCGGCAAGTTCGCGCCGATGGGTGAGGACTGCCTGTCGCTCAACGTGTTCTCGCCGGAGGAGTCGTCGTCGACGCCGCGACCGGTGATGGTGTTCATCCATGGCGGCGCCTTCATCCTCGGAACCGCGGCCACCCCGCTCTACGACGGTTCGTTCCTGGCCCGGTCGCGCGACGTGATCGTCGTGACCGTCCAGTACCGATTCGGTCCGTTCGGCCTGCTCGACTTCGGGGCCTACGCCACCGACGACCGGCCGTTCGACGTCAACTGCGGGCTCCGCGATCAGGTGGCCGCCCTGGAGTGGGTGCGCGACAACATCGCGGCCTTCGGTGGCGACCCGGCCCAGGTCACCGTCTTCGGTGAGAGCGCAGGCGGGTCGTCGGTGCTCTCGCTTCTGTCCACGCCGGCAGCCGCCGGGCTGTTCTCGCATGCGATCGCCCAGAGCCCCGCCGCCGAGCTGGCCGTGGAACAGAACGAGGCGCGGATCTACGCCGACGAGTACCTGCGCCTCCTGCGCGACCCGCAGCACCGGAGCGCCGGAGTCGAGCGCACCGAAGCGCCCATCGACCCCGAGGAAGCGCAGCGGCTGCTGTCGCGGGCCAACCCGGCCGAACTCCTGCGCGCGGGCGACCGACTGATGAAGTTCACCGTGCAGACCGGTGCGCCCGACCCCATCCCGTTCTGTCCTGTCGTCGACGGTGAGTATTTTCCGCGTTCACCGCTGGCCGCAGCACGCGCGGGCACGACTCTCCCGGTCCCGCTCATCATCGGTACCAATCGTGAAGAGGGCCAGCTCTTCGCCAAGCTGTGGAACGTCATGCCGGATTCCGAGAAGGCACTGATGCGGATCACCGACGACGAAACCCGTCGCGACCTCGCAGCGCTCTACCAGGGTGGCGACCGTGATCTGCTCCGGCTGGCCGGCGACGCCATCTTCTGGGCTCCGATGACCGCGTTCGCCGACGGTCACAGTGCCGTCGCCCCGACCTACGTGTACCGCTACGACTTCGAGCCGGCCGTGCTGCGGACGACGGGCTTCGGCGCGACTCATGCCACCGAACTGTTCGCCGTGTTCGGCGCCTACCGAGCGCCCATGGGCGCAGGACTCGCGGTGGGCTCCTGGAAGTCGACCGGCCGGGTGATCGACGACGTGCAGTCGCGATGGGTCAGCTTCGCCCGGACCGGCGATCCCGGCGTGGGCTGGCCGGCCTACCGCACCGACGATCGCAAGGTGCTCGTGATCAACGATCCCGACCGCGTGGTCACCGACCCCGACGCCCAGCGTCGGGACGCGTGGTCGAAGGCGCACAACCCGGCCGTGCCCGACCAGAGTGAGCGAGTGAGCTGATTCGGGTCAGGGCCGCCACACGGCAGGCGGGTCGGCGGTCAGGAACGACGACACGAGCGGGTTGAACAGCTCAGGTGCCTCGACGGGCAGGATGTGTGTGCCCGGCAGAATCGCGAGCCGACCGTTCGGTAGCGTCCGGGCGAGTTTCAGGCTGTGTTCGAGGCTCACGACGCCGCGGTCGGCGGCAATCACCAGCGTGGGAGCGGTGACCTCGGAGAAGCGTTCGACATCGAAGTCGGGTTCGTCGCCGAGCCACTGCACCAGTTTGTCGAACACGACCGGGAAGTGCGACGGGCCGTCGGGCGACATGGTGTCGTAGTCGGTCCGCAAGAACTCGACGATGTCGGGTCGTCGGCTGCGCACCCGTTCGAGGAACTCGTCGTCGTCGCGTCCCCGGCCGTCGACATAGTTTCCGAAGAGGACCATGCGGTTGACGAGGTCGGGTCGTTCGCGGGCGACGAGCAGAGCCACGACCGCACCGTCGGCCCAGCCGACGAGATGCGCCGGCGCCCCGACCACCCCGTCGAGATACTCGATGGTCTGATCGACCAGAGCCGCAAAGGAATACAGGCCGGCAGTGTCTGGGCTGTGGCCGTGACCGCTGCGTTCGGGCACGTAGACCTGCATGCCGTCGGCGAGTAGCCCCGCGATCTGTGCGCCCCAGGTCGACGCCGCTGCGAAGGCCCCGTGCAGCAGGACGGTCGGGGCCCCGTTACGGTCGCCGTCGTGGAAATGCCAGATCACCTGGCCGCCGACCGAGACGTACTCGCCGCCGTCGATTCGATCCCCGACATGCACCTGGGACATCTGTGTTCTCGTCCTACCTTGTCTTGCTTCTGGGGCCGTAAACGATCGATCGCGCAAGCGCCATCGTGTCAGACATTGTCTCGGCAAGGGGAAACAGTTGTGACTCGAATCCGCAACGGCGTCTCGGAAGCGGAATCGCCGACCCAATAGCCGCGTGCGGGGCCGTTTGCTCCACTAACTTTGGAGGTCGGGGATATGAATGCGCACTACCGGGGGCCTATCCGAAGGGTGGTCTGATGCAGCGGTGGCCGACAGCGCACCTTGCCCGTGTGTTCGTGATCCTGCTGGTCGGCATGCTTATCGGTTCGCCGTTGATTGCGCCGCAACTGTCTCCTCGAGCAGGTGCGGCACCCGGTGATCCGCCACCGCCGATGAGTCTGCGCGACGTCGGGTCGTCGTCGACCATCACGTTCGTGGGGCAGCAGGGGGCGGTCAGTCTGTCGCTGCCGGTGCCGGAGAACTTGACGCCCAGCGAGATCCGCGGCACCGCGCAGCTGCCCGCCTTCGTCACCGGTGGCAGCGTCGACGTGATGCAGGGCGACCGGCTGCTCTCCCGCAATCCGATCCCGTCGACCCCGAATGCGCCGATCACCCTGTCGTTGCGGGGTGTCCGGGTCGACCGCCATGCCGCCGACATCGTGTTGCGCTCCTATCTGCGGGCCGACGGTTTCTGCCAGTTCGACCCCGCCAACGCCTTCCGCATCGTCAACTCGACGCTGACCTACACCGGTCGGGAACGACGCCCGACCGAGGTTGCCGACTTCCTGCCGCCCGTCTTGCGCAAGCTGACGATCTATGTGCCCGATGACGTGCAGCAGGCGGAAGGTGCTGCCGCGGTGAACCTTGCGACCGCGGTGGTCGCCAATTACGGCTCGGCACCGGTGGCCGTCGAGACGCGCTCGTTGCCGCGGAACAACCTGGTCCCGGCCACCCCCGTCGGACCACTCGAACGTCAAGTGGTGATCAGCACGTCGGCCCCGGCCGGGCTCAGCCTGCGCGACGGGCCCGGCTGGCCGTTGCAGATCGGCGGGCCGGCGCAGAATCTCCTCGCGCAAGTGCAGTTCCTCGGCTCCGACCTCTCGTCGATCGCGATGAGCTCGTCCGCGGTGGCCGGGCCGCTGCGCAATGCGCCGCAGTTGGCGCCGCAGGTGCAGACCCTGGCCGACCTCGGTGTCGGTGATCAGTTGGTGACGTCGAGCGCATGGCCGACCGTCTCCTTCGGGATCGACCAGACCCGGCTCGGCCGACCGTCGCACAACGTGCGGGTCCAACTGGTCGGCTCCTACAGTTACGGCGGCGACTCTGCCGGTCAGCTCTCGGTTCGGGTCGGCAACCGCGTGATCGACTCCTGGGCCGCCGACTCGTCGGGCGCCTACAACCGCTGGGTCGACATCCCCGACGACGTGCTCAGCCGCTTCACCCAGGTCGTCGTCGCCTACACGCGGTCCGGGGTGCCCGAGGCGTGCGGAAACGGCACTCGTGGTTCGCTGAGCCTCGACTCGTCGGGCGAGGTGACCTCCGACGCCGCGGATCCGCCGGTCCCGGCCGGATTCCAGTCGCTCCCACAGTCGTTGATGCCGCGAACCCAGCTCGCCTGGACCAAGGGCGACGTCGGCGACGTGGCACGCGCGGTGGCGATCATGACCGGGATGCAGCGCATGTCGGCGATCCCGCTCGGCGTCGACGTGGTGTCGATCTCCGACGCCACGGGTGCGCAGTCACCGGCGATCCTGATCGCCGCCGACGGGCAGGGCCTGCCGGATCTGGACCTCCCGGTCACCTCCGACGGCAGCACCATCACCGTGACCAACACGGCGGGGCAGACGTCGCAGGTCACGCTGACGCCGGCCACCCGGTACGGAACATTGCAGGTGGCGCGCGACGACGACCGCACCGTCCTCGTCGCAACCTCCACCGACGACACGGCCGACCTCGACGCGATCCTGGCGTGGCTCGGCGACGATCCGGACCGCTGGGCGGCGATGTCCGGCGACGCGGTGTTGCAGGTCGCCGACCGTGAGCCGGTGTTCGTCACCGTCGACGACGCCGTGCCGCCGTCGGAGTCGTCGGATTCCGGGCTGTCGAAGACGGCGGCCGCGGCGGTGGCCGTGGGTGCCCTGTGCGCTGCGGGAGCGGTCGCGGCGATCATCGTCGTGGGTCGGAGACGGCGAGGGAGACAGGGGTGACGGGAGCAGGGGCGACGGGGTCGCGATGACCGTCACCGAACAGTCCCTTGCGTCGCATCGCCGCCCGACGATTGCGGAGTGGACGAGTGCACATCCGGGCTGGACCGTCGTGATCCGGTGGTCAGTGTTGCTGGCGCTGACCGGGATTGCGTTCTGGAACACGATCGTGGCGATCGTCGAGGAGATGTACGCGCAGACACTCATCGGCTATGTGCCGATTCTCCTTCTCCTGTGCGCCATAGCTGCCATCGGTGTGTCCTGGCGGCGTCATCTCGAGCCGCCGATCTACGACCGCCAGACCGACGTGATTGTCGGGCTCATCGTGCTGTCGCAGGCGATCGTCATCAAATACCTTGTGACTCCGCGTTATTCGCAGGCCTACCTCACTGCCCACATGGATCTGCTGGCCCTGTGGGTCTTTGTGCTCGGGGCGGCGATCATGATGTTCGGTCTGCGTCCGGTCGCACGGTATCGGTGGGTGTGGTTGATCTTTCTGGCCATCTGGCCGATCCCGACCCGGGTCATCGTTCTGACGCTGGGTGGCTCGTCGTTTGCCGAGGGCGCCGTCACGGTCCTCTACGCCGCCGGTGCGACAGCGATCGCGGTGGGCCGTACGTGGCGGCGTGCTGCGGCCGGGGCCGCGATGACGATGGCCGTCGGCCTCGTGACGCTCGTCGGCGCGGCCGCGGTCGGCGGCTCGCGCATCTCGATGGTCACCATCCCGGCGTTGGCGGCCGCACTGGCCACGTCGACCGTCATGTACATCGACTACCGCCATCGCGGCGGGCATCCGTGGTCGCCGCTCGGGCGGGATGTGTTGCCGCCGACGCTCAAGCAGGTGGGCCGGCCCGGCGTGGTCGTGGTGCTGGCGGCGGCGTGTCTGGCGTTCATCCCGGTTCCGCCGGTAGGGACGTGGCCGTCCGCGTACATCGCGGGTATGCCGATCGGGCAGCCGCAGGTGATGCCGCCCGGTTGGCGTCAAGAGTCCATCGCACGATATGACTGGGTCACACGACTTTACGGACCCGAGTCGGTTCTGATAAGGCAGGCCGTGGTGCAGTCGCGCGGCGACGTCGCCTACGACAAACAGGGCCGGCCGCGGCGGGTGATGGTCGACAGCGTGGACACCGAACGTCCACTGGCACTCGAGGTGTACCCCTACATCTTTCGCTACGACCTCGTCGGTGACCGCTTCAGTCCGGCGGTGGAGGTGAAGCTCCCCGAGGGTGTGCGGTCGTGGATCTGGACCGTCGTCGACGACGTCCGCTACCTGACCTACACCGTGCTGTCCTGGTGGTGGAACAACGGCGACCGCACCCAGCAGATGATGCTGTGGTCGGTGGACAATCACGAGCCCGACGCCCGATTCCCGGCGCCGGAGATGACCGTTGCGGCCAACCTCAACACGATGTTCACGGTGATGTTCCGCGGCAACGCCGTGATCCAGGCGGTCGACCAGCCCACCAAGGACCGTGATCTGCTGGTGTCGCTCGCTACCGCTCTGGTGACCGCGCAGGCCGATGCCGCCGCACGGAGTGCGACATGACCCCACGTGGCGACCTGGCCCGCGTCACTCGACCCCAGCGGGATGTGGCGGAGCTGCTCGCCGACCCCGACTATCGTGCGGCGGCCTTGGAAGACGCGGTCGGCCGGCTCCGCGAGGCCGACGTCGATCGGTCGGCGTCGGTGCCGTTCAACCGAATACAGAAGGTGATCGGCGCTGTTCTGGCCACGGTGTCCGTGGTGGCGCTGGTGTTCTTCACGGTCCCCGCGCTCGCGACCTTCGTGTCGATTGCGACCATCGTGTACGTCGTCACCATCCTCGATCGGTTGGTGATCTTTCGTCGTGGTCTGGTCAACGGCGCGATCGGCGTGACCGACGAGCAGGCCCGGTCGCTGGCCGACGACGACCTACCGCCCTATACCGTTCTCGTGCCCGCCTACGGTGAGCCCGAGGTGGTCGGCGATCTGATCGCGGCGGTCGAGTCCATCGAGTATCCGCGCGACAAGCTGCAGGTGTTGTTGCTCCTGGAGGAAGATGACCAACCGACGATCGACGCGGCGCGGGCGGTCGAGGCGGGTGGCCTGGTCACCGTTGTGCTCACACCGCCGGCGCAGCCACGCACCAAGCCCAAGGCGTGCAACTACGGACTGCACTTCGCGACCGGCGACATCGTCACCATCTTCGACGCGGAGGACAAGCCCGACCCGCTCCAATTACGCAGGGCCGTATACGTTTTCACCACCATCGGCGACGACTCCGTGGTGTGTGTGCAGGGCAAGCTCAGCTTCCACAACTCGCGCGACAACATCCTCACCGAATGGTTCACCGCCGACTACGGCATCTGGTTCGGCTTCCTGCTGCCCGGGATGATGGTGAGCCGGGCGCCGATCCCGTTGGGCGGCACGTCGAATCACTTCAAGCGTGACGTGCTCGACCAGATCGGCGCGTGGGACCCGTTCAACGTCACCGAGGATGCCGACCTCGGCGTCCGGATCGCCGACTCGGGCTACCGCACCGCCGTGCTGGATTCGGTGACGCTGGAGGAAGCCAACGTCGATGCGATCAACTGGGTCAGGCAGCGCTCGCGGTGGTACAAGGGGTATCTGCAGACTTGGCTGGTGCACATGCGCCATCCGGTTCGGCTGTGGCGAATACTCGGCGCGATGGCGTGGTTGCGGTTCACGCTGCTGATTGCGGGAACTCCGCTGATCGCGTGCGTCAACATGCTGTTCTGGCTGATCATGCTGTTGTGGATCGCGGGGCAGCCACCGGTGGTCGCCGAGTTGTTCCCGGGCCCGATCTACTACTTGTCGTTGCTGTCGCTGATCTTCGGCAACGGCGCGGTGATCTACATGAATCTCATCGCGATCCGCGAGAACGGTCGCAGTGATCTGGTGGTGTCGGCCCTGCTGGTCCCGGCGTATTGGGTCCTGATGAGTGTGGCCGCGATCAAGGGCGTGTGGCAGATCCTGGTCAATCCGTCGTACTGGGAAAAGACATTTCACGGTTTGTCAGAGTCCAATAAAGGCACGTCCAAATGAGGCGCGCCTCGCGTGGTCCGGGACTGGCCATCTTCGCTGCGACATTCGTGTTGTATCTCGCTGTCGGGGTGTATCTGGCCTCGGGCCTGCATGTGTACGTGGGTGATTCGCTGTCACGGGTGCAGTCTGCACAGAGTGTGCTGTTCAGCCGAGACCCACACCTGGCCGCGATCGGTTTCATCTTCACCCCGCTGACCGCGATCGTGCAGTTGCCGTTGACCGCGCTCACGCCATGGTGGCCGGAGCTCACCACGGAGGCGATCTCGGCGGCGGTGATGTCGGCCGCGTTCATGGCGGGATCGGTGGTCCAGATCTCCGGTGTGGCCCGCGACCGCGGATTGCCCGGGTGGATGGGCGGTCTCATCACCGTCTGCTACGCCATCAACCCGATGATCGTCTTCTACGGCGCCAACGGGATGAGCGAGGCTCCCTATCTGTTCTTCCTCGCGTGGGCATCGCGACGCCTGGTCCGCTGGGTCGACACCGACGACGTGCACGAACTCGTTGTCGCCGCAATGGCATTGGGATTCGGGTATCTGACCAGATACGACGGTGGCGCCGCCACGATGGCCGCCGCGCTGCTGGTCGGGTTGGTGTCGTTCCGGCGGGCCGAGAAGGTCGGGACACCGCCCTCGACGCGGTGGTACCGCACCATTCTCGATGTCGGGTTGGTGGTGCTGCCCAGTGCGGTGGCCTTCGTCGGCTGGGCACTGACGAGTTGGCTCATCACCGGAAACGCCTTCGCACAGTTCAGCTCCGAGTACGGCAACGCGAGCATCATCGAGCAGTCCGGGGGAAGCGGCTCGGACACCGCCGAAGCGGCCCTGCGGTTCTCGATGACGGAGCTGGCGATCCTGGCGCCGCTGTTCCCGCTGTTGCTCGTCGCGGTTGTCGTCACCCGGGCGACGCGGCGCCGTCTCTACCCCTTGCTCCCGACGGTGTTGCTGATCGGTGCGGTGCTCGCCTTCCAGATCCTCAGTTACAGTCGCGGTTCCACCTTCGGTTTCCTGCGGTTCTACATCACGGTGATCGCGCTCGCGGCGATCGTGGCCCTGCTCGCGGTGCCGGCCCGTCGGACGGCTCCGGTCCGCCGGCCCGGTGTGTACGCGGCGATGCCGGTGGTCGAGTCCCGGCGACGGCCGGTGACCATCATGGGAATCGCGGCCGTGGTGACCATGCTGGTGGCCATCCCGGTCACCGCGTGGGGAATGACCTCGCCCAAGTATGCGCCGCAGGAGTTCGCCCTGACCGCGGTGGTGGCGCCGCGGCCCGACTCCACCGAGCGCAAACACCTTGACGCCCAACGGGTCCTGCGCTCCTTCTCCACCGAACGGGCGCTGGCGCAGTACCTGGACAGCCTCGACCTCCCAGAGGGCAGCGTGCTGTGCGACACCGTGTACGGATTCGCGGTGGTGGTGGCGTCCACCCGGCCCAAACAGTTTGTGATCCCGTCGGATCAGGATTTCACCACCATCCTCAACGACCCGGCCGCGCATGGTGTCCAGTATCTCCTGTCGGTGCCCAACGAGGGCCGGGGAAGCGCCGACGCCCTCAACATCCGGTACCCGACCCTGTACGACAACGGTTCTCAGATATCGGTGCTCGTTCTCGAAGCCCGCAACGATGGCGCGAATCTCCCTGACTGGCGGATCTATCGAGTGATCCCGCGATGAGCTCGCCTTCTGCGACGCATCACTTCACCGTGTCGGCGACCACTTGCCAAGCCGGGTCGATCGGCCCGATGTCGTAGGTGCACTCCGACGTTCGGGGGTCGGGCACGAATGCCCAGAGCAGGGCGGCCGCTGTCCCGTCGGACCGTTGGCTCGTGATGAGTTGCCGGAACCGTGCCGCCCGCGCGTCGAGCTTCAGGCAGGATCCGGCCTTGATGCCGATTTCGTTGACCACCAGGGGTTTACCGATCTCTCGCGATTGCCGGATGCGGGCGGGCAGGTTGCTGCCGTGCGGGCCCGACTCGTCGACCGCGGACAGGTAGTCGTGGAAGTCGAGGACGTCGACGCCGGGGGAGCGGCCGACGGTCACGTAGTCGCGGCCGGCGGTACCGCACTGGTCGCCGCCGACGAGGCCGGAGAAGATCGGACGATTCGGATCCAGCGTCCGCAACTGCGCGCCCGCGTCGTCGAAGAACTGGCGCAGCACGCGGGCCGCGTTGGCGGGGCATCTGCGCTGCTGCCAGTCGCACGATGCGCCGCACACGCTGGGTTCCGGTTCGCCGACGAGTTCCCAACCGGCGATGGTCTTTTCGCCATGCCACCGGTTGACGGCAGTTTCAAGCCACTTCGAGTACGTCAAATTGCCTGCGCTGGGCGTGGTGCGCCAGCCGGAGACGTACCACGCATGCTCCTTGAAAACCTCGTCCTCACAGGCGCCTTCGCCACTCGTCAGAACCGGAAGCACCATCTGGCCGTGCCGCGCGGCCGCTGTGAACACCGCGTCGAGCGGCGCGAAGTTGAGCAGGCCGGTACGTTTGTCGACCGCGAACGAGGCGTAAAGGTTGAACCGGGTGAGCGACCGCTGCGGGAGTCGGCCGAAATAACTGTCGAGGTCGACTGCCGCACCGCAGCCGCGATTGACCGCCCAGTCGGTGCCGAGTTGGTAGGCGTTGAAACCGGTCGGCCACCACGCTTTTCCGTCGAGCAGAAGGCCCGTGGGGGTGGTCTCGACCCGCGAGGGCCGCTGACCCGTGCTGGTGCTCTCCGGGGCAGTGCGCTTCGAGGTCGACGAGCATGCCGTCATGAGCACGGCGCTGAGCACCGCAACGCCGATCAACACCGATGCCCGGAGCAGGGGGCCGCGACGCGTCGTCACAGCGCAAGACTACGCGCCACTACTGTGCACGGTATGGCGATTTCCTTCGCGCGGTTCGGGTGCGGGGCCGCAGTGGCCGCGGTCCTGCTTGTCGGTGCCATCGGCTGCGGATCGGATGATGGTGACAGGGCGCCGTCGTCGACGGCCCTCCAAAGCACGTCGTCGACGCCGCTGAGCACCTCGATCCCGCCGGCACCGACGAGTACCGTCACCTATCGTCCGCCCTACATCGACCACGTCGAATGGGTACAGACCGATGTCGGTCCGAGTCTGCAGGTGCACCCGACCACGTCCGGCAGGTACACGACCGACGAATCCGCCATGGGTGATGCGTGGTCGGAGGTGGTGCGCCTCGACGCGTCGGCGAACAGCCCCGGTATGCAGGCGCAATTCGACTGCCACTGGCGCTTCGCGCGCATCGTCGACCCGGAGAAGGCGAGCTGGAATCTCGAGCCGCGCCGGCCCGTCGTCGACGAGCAGACCATGATCGACACGCGATGCAATCCCGGCTTCGCCGAAGAGAACTGACGTTTCCACAAGTGGTTGCCATCGCGCTCGGAAAGCGAGCGTGATGGCAACCGGAATCAGGTGAGGACGACAGGCAGCACGAAACGTCGCAGCAGTGCTTCCTCGTTGTCGGGGTCCGGGTCGGTGAGCAGCGACACGATGACACGCACGAGCCACTGCGCGCGCAGGGCGCGCTCCGCATCGGTAACGCCCAGGTCCTGCAGGAACGACCCGGCGATCGATTCGATGGCCGGTGACAGCAGGGCAAGTCTGGTCGACGTGCCGGCGGCGTCGGGGGTGAACCAGGCCAGGAGTGCGGGGTCGGCGCGGACCCCGGTCAGCGCCGTGGTGATGGCGGCGGTGAGACGGTCGGCCGGACCGCCGATCTCCCGAATCTGCTCGGTGATCGACTCGGCCACGCGCGTTGCTGCGCGGTCGACGTAGGCGGCGTGCAGTTCCTGTTTGCCGGGGAAGTAGCGGTACAGCGTCGCTCGGGAGCACCCCACCGCCGAGGCGAGGTGGCGCATGGTGACCGACGAGACGCCACGCGCGAGGAACAACTCCTCGGCGACGTCGAGGATGCGCCCGGCAGCGAGTTCGGCGCGCTCGTCGGTGAGCCAGCCGGTACTCATCGACCCGCCGGGTAGAACGGCACAAAGGTGGGTCGGCGAACGTAGTTCCCTGCTGCCCAACGTATTCCGTCGGAGTCCACAGCGAAACTCGGATACCGCCGGAGCAACTCGGTGAGCGCTATCCGTGCCTGCATGCGGGCAGCAGCGGCGCCGAGGCAGTGGTGATTGCCATGGCTGAAGGTCAGGATGTTCCGGGGTCGACGGTCGATGTCGAGGTCCTCGGCGTCGGGGCCGTAGGCGGCGGGATCGCGATTGGCCGCGGCGTAGCAGAGCAGGACCTTGCGCCCGGCCGGGAGGGTGACGGTTCGCCCGACATCCGCGTCGGGCAAGGTCACCTCGCGGGTCGTCGTGCGCGCGAGGTTCTGGACCGGTGAGGTGAGACGCAGCAACTCGTTCACCGCGTCGGGGATCAGTGTCTCGTCGTCGATCAGCCGGGCGCGCTGATCGGGGTTGCGATGCAGAAGGTCGACGCTGCCGCCGAGCATGCCGGTGGTGGTGTCGTTGCCACCGGCGACCATCGTGAAGGTGAAGGCCAGGATCGACAGGAGACCGGGCGGGTCGTCGGCAAGGCCGGCGGCCGCCAGGTGCGAGACGGTGTCGTCGGCCGGATGCTTGCGGCGGTACTCGATGAGCCCGGCGAAGTAGCCGAGCATGTCCATGGTCGCGGCGCCTGCCTGGTCCTCGGTGTCCTTGTTGCCGGTCGCGGCGCCGACTATGGCGTCGGTCCAGCCGTCGAACTGCGATCGATCCGACTCCGGTACGCCCAGGTAGTGCGCGACCACCATGCTGGGCAGCGGTTTGAAGAGTTCGCCGACGATGTCGGCAGGCGCCGACCCCGAGCCGTCGATCCGGTCGAGTCGTTCGCGGACGAAGTCGCGGACCTGCGGTTCGAGCGTCGTGACCTGGCGCGGGGTGAATCCGCGCGACACCAGCCGACGGAACTGTGTGTGCACCGGCGGGTCGGTCATCACCATCGGTGGGTTGTCGGCCATCCCGATCGCCTCGAGTTCGCCATAGGCCACCGTGAGGCCGTCCGACGACGAGAACGTCGCCGGATCCGACGCGGCCGCGATGACGTCGGCGTGGCGCGTGAGCACCCAGTAATCACCATCGTCGACGTGATGCACCGGCGATTCCGACCGGAGCTGTGCGTACAGCTCGAAGGGGTCGGCCCAGGTCGTGCCCGACCGCAGCACAAACACGGGCCGATGAGACGTCTGAGTCCTCATGTAGCCAATATGAGACACTTGTCGAAAAGTGTCAATCTTCTATGGTGGAGGGATGACCTCCAGTCCGTTCCCGCGGCGTGTCGCGCTGATCTCGGTGCACACGTCACCGCTGGCGCAACCGGGCACCGGAGATGCCGGCGGGATGAACGTCTACGTCTGGCAGACGGCTCAGCGCCTCGCCCGACGCGGGGTCGAGGTGGAGATCTTCACGCGCGCCACGTCGTCGAGCGACGCGCCTTCGGTCGCGGCGGCTCCCGGGGTGACGGTCCGAAACGTCGTGGCCGGCCCGTTCGAGGGTCTCGACAAACGTGATCTGCCGGCCCAGCTCTGCGCCTTCACCGCCGGCGTCCTGCGTGCCGAGGCCGCGCAGGAGCCCGGCTACTACGATCTGATCCACTCGCACTACTGGCTGTCGGGGCAGGTGGGCTGGTTGGCCCGCGACCGGTGGGGTGTCCCGCTGGTGCACACCGCGCACACGCTGGCGGCGGTCAAGAATGCCTTCCTGGCCGCCGGTGACACCGCCGAGCCGCAGTTGCGGGTGATCGGCGAACAACAGGTGGTCGACGAGGCCGACCGTCTGGTGGCCAACACCGAAACCGAAGCGAGCGAACTGGTTTCGATGTACCGGGCCGACGCCGACCGGATCGACGTGGTGACGCCGGGTGCCGATCTGGACTGCTATATCCCGGGTGACAAACGTGCGGCGCGGTCCGCGCTGGGTCTCGACCACGACGAGGCGATCGTGACGTTCGTCGGCCGGATCCAACCGCTCAAGGCGCCCGACCTGCTGATCGAGGCGGCCGCCCCGCTGATCCGCGGGGCACGCGAGTCGGGCCGACGGTTGCGCGTCCTCATCGTCGGCGGACCGTCGGGCTCGGGACTCGACCGCCCCGGCGCGCTGATCGACCTGGCCGACGCCGTCGGTATCTCCGACGCCGTCACGTTCTTGCCGCCGCAGCGTTCGGCTGCGCTCGCCGATGTGTATAGGGCGTCGGATCTTGTTGCAGTGCCCAGCTATTCGGAGAGCTTCGGTCTGGTGGCCATCGAGGCCCAGGCGTGTGGCACGCCGGTGATCGCTGCCGACGTCGGGGGTCTGTCGGTGGCGGTGTCGGGCGGGGTCACCGGTGTGCTCGTCGACGGACATGCGGTCGGGGACTGGACGAATGCGCTGGAAAAGGCTCTGGCGCAACCGGATCAGCTTGCCGAGATGGGTCGTAGCGCACGTCTGCACGCCGAACAGTTCTCCTGGGATCACACCGTCGACCAGTTGCTGTCGAGCTACTCGGGTGCGATGCAGTCGTTCGCGGCGCGGTCGCCGGCCGCAGCGGCGCCGGTGTCGCGGCAGCGCAGGCCGTGGCGGCGTCGTCGGACCAGGTTGGCACCCACAATCGGACGGAGTTGAATCGGTGTCCCACACGGACGTGGTGGAACTGCTTGAACGAACCCTCGCGGAACGCGATATCCCGTTCAGCCGCAAGAGTTCCGGCGGTTCGGAGTCCGAGCACGTCGTCCTCGAACTCCCCGGTGAACGCAAGCTCAAGACGACCGTTCTGCTGACCGCGAGTCGCCACGGTGTGCGCGTCGAGGCGTTTGTGTGTCGTCGGCCGGACGAGGATCACGAGGCCGTCTACCGGTACCTGCTCAAACGCAACCGCCGGCTCTACGGCGTCGCGTACACCATCGACAACACCGGCGACATCTACCTCGTCGGCCGCATCTCGACCGACGCCCTGGATTCTGATGAGATCGACCGCGTGCTCGGTCAGGTGCTCGAGGCCGCCGACGGCGACTTCAACACCCTGCTCGAGATCGGTTTTCACACGTCGATCCGTCGGGAATGGGCGTGGCGGGTGTCGCGCGGGGAATCGTTGCGCAATCTGCTCGCGTTCGAGCACCTCATCGACAAGGACTCCTTGCCCGAACCCGGTGAGCCCCTTCCCGATCGCTATGTACCCGGTGTGACCGGGCCGGACGAGCCGGGTGCTTCTGCCGACTGAGGCCCCTTCTGCCCACTTCGCGCCTGTGGTAAACCCGACGATACGGACAGAGGTCCACGTCACATAGTGTCAATGACTGTTGATACGATTGCGCGCGAAACCCACCACTGGAGGTGCCATGAGCTTCACGAGTCCCTTTCCCGACGTCGAGATCCCCGAGGTCAGCGTCTACGACTTCCTGTTCGGCTCCATCGACGACGCGGACATGGACCGCGTCGCGCTCGTCGACCCGAAGTCGGGTGACGAGACCACCTACGCGCGGCTGATCGGCCAGATCCACGCGGCCGCGGGTGCGCTTGCGGCGCGGGGGATCGGCGTCGGCGACGTGGTGGGCATCCTCTCGCCCAACATCCCCGCCTTCGCGACCGTGTTCCACGGCATCCTGCGTGCCGGCGGAACCGCGACGACCATCAACGCGCTCTTCACCGCGCCCGAGATCGCCAAGCAGCTCACCGACTCCAAGGCGAAGATGCTGGTCACCGTCTCGCCGATGTTCGAGCAGGCCGCGGCCGCGGCCAAAGAGGTCGGTATCTCCGACGAGAACCTCATCGTGCTCGACGGTGAGGGGCAGAAGGCGACCGGTCACCCGAACGCCGTCGATCTGCTCGCGCCCAATCTGCCGGCACCCGAGGTGAGCTTCGACCCGGCGACGCATGTGGCCGCGCTGCCGTACAGCTCCGGCACCACGGGTAACCCCAAGGGCGTGGCGTTGAGTCACCGGAATCTGGTTGCCAACGTCGCACAGATCACGCCGCTGCAGGGCGCGAGTCCCGACGACGTCGTCATCGCAGTGCTCCCGTTCTTCCACATCTACGGGATGACCGTGCTGCTGAATGCGGCCCTGCACAACAGGTCTCGTTTGGTGATCATGCCGCGGTTCGACCTCGTCGAGTTCCTGGAGAACATGCAGAACCACAAGGTCACCCACGCTTACATCGCGCCGCCGGTCGCGGTGGCACTCGCCAAGCACCCGATCATCGACAACTACGACCTGAGCTCGCTCAAGACGATGCTGTCGGGCGCTGCGCCGCTCGACGACGAACTCGGGCAGGCCGTCGCCAAGCGACTGAACGTGCACATGCTGCAGGGTTACGGCATGAGTGAACTCTCGCCGGTGAGTCACATGATCCCCGACGACACCAAAGGCATGCTGGGACAGGATGATCCGCCGCTGTCGTCGACCGGCTGGGCAGCGCCCAACACCGAGAACAAGATCGTCGACCCGGCCACCGGCGAGGAGATCGAACTCCCGGCGGAGGGGTTATCGGAGCCGGGCGAGCTGTGGGTGAAGGGGCCCAACGTGATGCTTGGTTACCTCAACAACCCGCAGGCCACCGCAGACACCATCGACGCCGACGGGTACCTGCACACCGGCGACCTCGCGCGCGTCGACCCCACCGGCTGCATCTACATCGTCGACCGGCTCAAGGAACTCATCAAGTACAAGGGCTATCAGGTTCCGCCCGCCGAACTCGAGGCGCTGCTGCTGACACACCCGAAGATCGCCGACACCGCGGTCATCGGCGTCATCGAAGAGGAGAGCGGCGAGGAGATCCCGAAGGCGTTCGTCGTCAAGCAGGCCGACGCCGACCTCAGTGAGGACGAGGTCATCGAGTTCGTCGCCGCCAAGGTCGCGCCGCACAAGAAGGTGCGCGCGGTCGAGTTCATCGACGCGATCCCGAAGTCCGCAGCGGGCAAGATCTTGCGAAAGGACTTGCGCCGGTAGCTGGTTCTGGATGCGGCAAGGGTGTCCTCCCGCCGGCTGAGGTGCGAGCCTGCGAGCCTCGAAGCCCCTGGTGAGACGACATTTTCGTCTCACCAGCGCCCTTCGAGGCTCGCTTCGCTCGCACCTCAGGGAGCGGTGGGAGTCGCTTCGCTCGCACCTCAGGGAGCGGTGGGAGTCGCTTCGCTCGCACCTCAGGGAGCGGTGGGAGGCTCTCGGCCTGAGCGACTCAAGTTGGCTCCAAGTCCACCTCAAGGACGCTGGGCGATGGTGAACACCGACCGATCCACGCCAGACAGGAGCCCGAGAATGGGAATGTTCGACCGCTTCACCGGAACCAAACGGCCGTCGGCCGATACGCCGCCGCGCAGTGCTACGGAAGTACGCGCTGCGATCCTCGGGATCAACCGCGACACCGCGCCGTTCGTGATCCGCGACGGCGCTGCCGATGGGGTCGATCTCGTCGCCGAGTGGCGCATCGTCGACGCCCGCTGGTACGAGATCTTCGCGAAAGCGGGACTGTCCAAGGCTTTCCAGATCCTCATGCGGCTCGACGAGAACGAACACGAAGTGCGTGCCGTCGACAAGGAATGGGAGGTCGCGTGGCGGGCCGGAGTGCCCGAATTGAGCCTTGCCGCATCGGGATTCCGCGGGCAGAAGACGTCGATCGAGTTCGGGACGGCCTACGCGTTCACCGAGCATCTCGAATACGGGCAGGTGTACAACTATCGCTTCGCGACCAAGGAACTCAAAGAGCCCATCCAACAGGCTGTTCTCGCGAGCGGCTGGACCTATCGCGGAGTCGCCTTCGGCAAGCTCTGAGACGTCTCAGTTCACGTCCTCGAGATGTCCCTCGGCGACATGGTGACGTTTGTGGTGCCAGTAGGTGAGTGCCCACAGGATGACACCGACGAGCAGTAGCCAGCCCGCGATGACGTACTGCTCGGGGTCACGTCCGGTGATCGGCAGGGTGAGGTAGCCGCAGGTGATCGCACCCAATACCGCGACAACCGTGTTGGTGCGGAAGTGTGGGTGGTCGACGTGATCGCGGCGCAATACCAGCACCGAGATGTTGACGACCGTGAACACCGCGAGCAAGAGCAATGCCGTCGTGCCGCCGAGGAGGCCGACCACCGAACTGTCGGGGTCGGCGCTGACGTACACCAGCAGGCAGAGCGCGATGACCGTGGTGAAGATGATGGCCGCGAACGGAGTTCGACGCCCCGGGTGCACGTACGCGAGGAACGCCGGCAGCACACCCTGTTTGGCCATGCCGTAGAGGAGACGGCTGGCCATCATCATGTTGATGAGTGCGGTGTTGGCGACGGCGAACATCGAGATCCACGGCAGCAGATCGGTGATCGGGAAGTCGGGGGCGGCCGCCTGCACGACGTCGACGAGCGGCGTCTCGCTCTCGGCGAGGACACCGACCGGGACGATCGCCACCGCGCAGATCGAGATCAGCACGTAGACAGTCGCGGTGAGCCCGAGGCCGGTGAGCATGACCTTGGGGAAGATCTTGGTGGGTTCCTTGCACTCCTCGGCCATGTTGACCGAGTCCTCGAACCCGACGAGTGCGAAGAACGCCAACGAGGTCGCCGCGGTCACCGCGATGAAGACGTTCTTGTCGCCCTGGGCCTCGAAGGCCACCACCGCATCCCAGTGCTCGGCATTGCCGCCGACGATGAACCAGTAGCCGATGAAGATCACCATCAGCAGACCCGACAACTCGACAAGGGTCAGAACGACATTGGTGCCGACGCCCTCGGCGACGCCGCGGAAGTTGATGAACATGACCAGCAGCAGGAAACCGATCGCGAAGAACAGCAGCGCGGGATTGGTCGCGTCGGGCTTGTCGCCACCACTGAATGCGGTCAGCATGTTCACCGCGAATGCACGCGACGCCGTGGTCGCCGAGGTGATTCCCGAACACATCACCGTGAACAGCACGATGAAGGTGATGAAGTGGATGCCGAAAGCCTTGTGTACGTACAGCGCCGCGCCGGCCGCCTGCGGGTACTTGGTGACGAGTTCCAGGTAGGAGAACGCGGTCAGCGTCGCGACCGCGAACGCGATGAGGAACGGCAGCCATGCCGCGCCGCCGACCTCGCCGGCCACCTGCCCGGTCAGGGCGTACACGCCGGTGCCGAGGATGTCGCCGACGATGAACAGCAGCAACAGCTTCCATCCGAGAACGCGCTTGAGTTCGGGTTGATCGGTGCGCGTCGCACCGGATTCAGTGCTGGTCATTCTCCGACGCTAGTCCCGACCTGTCTGGTTTGCCGGGTTTGTGGCCGGATTGAGTCCGGCAGAATGGTCAGATGACCAACATGCACCGCGTGGTGCTTGCTGCCTCCTTGCTCGCGACAACGGCGCTCACGATCCTGCTCGGCGTCACCGATCCCGCGACACCGCTCTACTATCCGACGCGGTTCCTGATCTGGAATCTCTTCCTCGCCTGGATTCCGGTGGTGTTCGCCGCCGGATTCGCGGTTGTGCGGCAACGATTCTGGCTCATCCCACTGGGGATCGGGTGGCTCGCCTTCCTCCCCAATGCGCCCTACCTCGTCACCGACCTCGTGCACCTCGGCGAGGGCTACGAACTGTGGCGGCATGTGCTGCAGTACGGGTTCGCGGCCTGGACCGGCATCATCCTGGGCGTCGTGTCGATGCTGTTGGTGCACCGTCGCATCGACCGCGAGTTCGGTCGGGTCGCGGGCTGGGCGACGGTCGTCGTGGCCGCCGGTCTCTGTGCGATCGGCATCGTCATCGGACGGTTCCAGCGCTGGAACTCCTGGGACCTCGTCACCCGGCCCGACGCCGTCGCCGCGACCACCCTGCAGTGGGTGCGATCGCCGCTGGCCCACGTGGAGTCGACGGGGGTCGCGCTGGCCGTCGGCGGGTTCTTCGCGCTGGCCTATCTGACCATCTGGGCACTCGCCGCCGCCGCGCCGGTTCGGCGCTAGGGCGTGTCTCCGTAGAACATTCCCCGCTCGCCGGGAGCGTCGTACCGGCATGTGCCAGACTTGCTGCCATGAGCAACGGCACCCTGATCCTGATGCGTCATGGCGAGAGCGAATGGAATGCGTCCAACCAGTTCACCGGGTGGGTGGACGTGGCGCTCACCGAGAAGGGGCAGGCCGAAGCCGTGCGCGCCGGCGAGCTCCTCGTCGAACATGATCTGCTGCCCGACATCCTTTACACCTCGCTGCTGCGTCGGGCCATCCAGACCGCGCAGATCGCGCTCGACAAGGCCGACCGCCATTGGATTCCGGTGAAGCGCGACTGGCGCCTCAACGAGCGTCATTACGGCGCGCTGCAGGGACTCAACAAGGCCGACACCCTCGAGAAGTACGGCAACGAGCAGTTCATGCTGTGGCGTCGCAGCTACGACACCCCGCCGCCGCCCATCGAACCCGACGCCGAATACAGCCAGTCGAGCGATCCGCGCTACGCCGACCTCGACGAGGTGCCGCTGACCGAGTGCCTCAAGGACGTCGTCGCGCGGATGATCCCGTACTTCACCGAGTCCATCGCCACCGACATCCAGGCCGGCAAGACCGTCCTGGTCGCCGCTCACGGCAACTCGCTGCGCGCCTTGGTCAAGTACCTCGACGACATCTCCGACGCCGACATCGCGGGCCTCAACATCCCCACCGGCAATCCGCTGCGCTACGACCTCGACGAGAACCTGAAGCCGCTCAATCCGGGTGGCACGTACCTCGATCCGGAAGCCGCGGCCGTCGGTGCCGCCGCAGTGGCCGCGCAGGGGCAGAAGAAGTAGTCACGCGCTGTTACGGGACGCGTGTGGCGTCCCGTAACACAATCGTCATGGTGCGCTAGGTGTGACGCGCGCTACATTGGATTCCATGGCGGATCTGGGGACCCTGCGAATTGTTCACTCTCCTGCTCAGGAGCGGTACGAGGCCGTACTGACTGCGGATCCGTCCGATCCGATGGCAGGTGATGCGGTCGTCGGCTACGTCGACTACGTCTCCGAGCCGTATCAGGTGGTCCTGACGCACACGGTGATCCGCGAGCAATACAGCGGTCACGGCTACGCGGCCGAGCTGGTGCAGACGGTCCTCGAAGACATCCGGGCCAGTGGCAAGCAGGTCGTGCCGGTCTGCTCGTACGTGCAGCGTTTCATCGAACGACATCCGGAATATGCCGACATGGCGGTATCCGTCCCACAGTGACCCTCTGACAGCTGTTGCGCCGCGCTACCGGCGAACTCCAGATGAACAGCTGCCGAACTTGCCCGGAGGATGTGCGCTCGACGTTTGTCGGGCCGTAAGCTGCGCTTGTGTTCGTTGCATTCGTTGCCGCAGCGGTCGCGATCGTGATCGTGGTCGGCATCGTGGTGGGTCGCGCCCTGGTCCTGCGGAGCGCATCGCGCGATGGCGCCGACCCTGCACACATCGGTGGCCAGACGCCGCGGCAGGGTGGTGCGCTCGCGGTTCCGCCGGCAGGTGCGGTGCACTCCGACACATCCACTCACGACCGCGCGAGCGCGCCGCGCGCCGTTCCGGAATCCGCCGAGCTGCGGGTCAACGACGTGCCCGCGACCACCCGCGACGGACGCATGACCAAAGCGGGACTGCTCAGTCTCATCGTGCGCAACTCCGAGACCGCGGTCGCGGTGGTCGACGAATTCCGCGACGTGGTGCTCTACAACCGCCAGGCCGTCGAACTCGGTCTGGTGCGCGAACGGCTGCTCGCCGACCCGGTGTGGGATGCCGCCAAGGAAGTGCTCGACACCGAGGTCGAATGCCGCTTCGATTTCAGTCCGCCCGCGTCGTCACTGGGCTTCGTCTCCACCGGGCGGTCACGCAAGCCGACGGTCGAATCGGTGCGCTGCCTCGCGCGGCTCGTCGCCGACGACAACGAGCGCTATGCCGTGGTCTACGGCCAGGACGACACCGAGCACATGCGGGTCGAGGCGACGCGGCGTGACTTCGTCGCCAACGTCTCCCATGAACTCAAGACGCCGGTCGGGGCCATCGGATTGCTCGCCGAGGCGATGCTGGAATCGGCCGACGACGCGGAGTCGGTCGAGCACTTCGGCCGACGCGTGGTCGCCGAGACCGCACGCATGGGCAACCTGGTGTCCGAACTCATCGCGTTGTCGCGGTTGCAGGGCGGCGAGACGTCCGAGTTCACCTCCGTCGACGTCGACGCCCTGATCGCCGACGCCATCGACGCCGGCACGATCGCCGCCGAAGCCGCGGCCATCGAACTGCGCACCGACGACCCGATCCACGTCACGATCCGCGGTGACCGTCCGCTGCTGCTGACCGCGCTCAACAACCTCATCGCCAACGCGATCTCGTACTCGGCCGCCGACACCACCGTGTCGATCAGCCGGCGCGTCACCCGCATCGACGGCCGTCCGATGGTGGCCATCGCGGTCACCGACCGCGGCATCGGCATCGCGCCCGACGATCAGCAGCGCGTGTTCGAGCGATTCTTCCGCGTCGATCAGGCGCGGTCGCGGATGACCGGCGGCACCGGCCTCGGACTGGCGATCGTCAAACATGTCGCCGCCAACCACGACGGCGTCATCGATGTGTGGAGCAAGCCCGGCACCGGCTCTACCTTCACCCTGTGCATCCCCGAGGATCTCTCCGACTCGGCCTGGATCGCCGAAGTTCATGACGCTGAGATCCATGACGCCGAGATCCACGATGCTGCAACAACTTCCCCGGATTTCGAGAACCAACCGAAGAAGGAAATCGATTAGGTGACCCACGTTCTGATAGTCGAGGACGAGGAATCGCTGGCGGATCCGCTGGCCTTCCTGCTGCGCAAAGAGGGTTTCGAGGCGAGTGTCATCAACGACGGCGCACAAGCGCTGGCGACATTCGACCGCGTCAGCCCCGACATCGTCCTGCTCGACCTCATGCTCCCCGGCATGTCCGGCACCGAAGTCTGTAAGGCGTTGCGCTCCAAGTCAAGCGTGCCGGTCATCATGGTGACCGCCCGCGACAGCGAGATCGACAAAGTGGTCGGCCTCGAACTCGGCGCCGACGACTATGTGACCAAACCGTATTCGGCCCGCGAACTCATCGCCCGCATCCGCGCGGTGCTGCGTCGGGGCGGAGACTTTGCCGACGAGGACCTCGACATCGGGATACTCGAGGCCGGGCCGGTCCGGATGGACGTCGAACGGCACATCGTCGCGGTGAACGGCGAGCAGATCACGTTGCCGCTCAAGGAGTTCGATCTCCTCGAGTACCTCCTGCGCAACGCGGGACGGGTGCTCACGCGAGGGCAGCTCATCGATCGGGTGTGGGGTGCCGACTACGTCGGCGACACCAAGACGCTCGACGTCCACGTCAAGCGGCTGCGCTCCAAGATCGAGCCCGACCCCGCAAATCCCAAGCACCTCATCACGGTTCGCGGACTGGGTTACAAGCTCGAAGCCTGAGCCCTTCGAGGCTCTCGGCTAGCGCCTCGAGCACCTCAGGCAGCGGTGGAGGGCTCAGGAGGTGGGGAGTCGGCGGGCACCCAATCGCCCTGACCGTCACCCTCGTCATGCCAACGGGTGTCTGCACGGATGCGTAGTCCGTCACGGTTGAACCAGAATGTGTCGTCGGGTGCGAAGCCGGCCATCACCGAAGACCCGGCCTGCACCGGTACCGCACGCCCGGCCGTGGCCAAGTATCCGTCGACGGTGAGGTGTAGCGCGTCGTACTCCACCGCGACCCGACGGTAATCCGGAACGAACCAGCGTGAGTCGACGCCGGTCACCCGAAACCAATCGTGTCGGTAGGACGCGGTCAGCTCGAGTGGGTACTCGTCGACCAGCGCCGCCCAGTCCTCGGGTGACGAGATCTCGTAAACCCTTTGTGGCGTGGTGATCTCGATGTTCCACAGTCGTGCCTCGGGCCAGCCGCCACGGTCTTCGATGTAGTGGAGTCCGGCGCAGCCAAGGCCCGGCAGCGCACGTGAGGTGATCCATCTCGGATGGGGCGACGACCACCACCGGCCGCTCATATTCGAGTGGAGGTCAGAATGGTGCTTGTCGGCCGCCCGGCGCCCTTCGGTGGCGATCTCGTCGTTGCGCCAGCGCTCCCACACGTCGATCGACAACTCGACGTCTGCCGGCTCCGGGTTGTACTTGGATTCGACGTGTCTGTTATGCCACTGCACGTACATCTGGTGACCCGACTGCAGCCCGGTGGACCACCAGTCGGTGGCCGGATTGTCCAGTGCGGCAGACAGAATCGGCAGGAATGGCTCGGGTCCGAGTGCAGCGCACAGCTGGTCGATCTCGTCGGGCGGTTGCCAGTACATGGCCGCGTCGACGGACGCACGCAGTGCCTCATGGACGTGCATGGGGTCAAGTTCACGGATCGCGTCGAGGCTCACCGAGCCGAGTTCGGTTGCGCGGTCGGCCAATCGGTGACCGTACTCGGGTGTGAAGTGCCACATCCAGAGCGATTGGCGACCGGTGGGATCGGCTGCCAGCGACGCCCAGTCGTACGCGAGCCGCCGTCCCCGCGGGCCCTGCGCCAGCAGTGCCTCGCGCCCGCTGGTCACGTGGCCTGATCGCCTTCGATCAACTCGTACTTGATGTCGGTCTCCCGGCGAGTGGTCGCGGCTGCGGTGGCCGGGTGAACGGCGATGAGCCCCAACCCGTTACGGCGTCGGCATGCGGCGGCCAGCGCGTCGTAGGCGGGTTTGCCGATCAGCTCTGTGAGTTCGGGGCCGTAGGACTGCCAGACCTGCGTCGCTCCGATGTGGGCGTCGGGCGAGCCGGAGCAGTACCACTGCAGATCGTGGCCGCCCTCGCCCCAGCCACGACGATCGAATTCGGTGATGGTGGTCTTGAGAACCTGGGTGCCGTCGGGCCGCTCGACCCAGTCCTGTTCGCGTCGTACCGGCAACTGCCAGCAGACGTCGGGTTTCACGGTCAGCGGCTCGAGCCCCTTGCGCAGCGCCATCGAATGCAGCGCGCAGCCCGCCCCACCCTCGAAGCCGGGCCGGTTGAGGAAGATGCAGGCGCCCTTGTGTCGTCGGGTCTTGAGCGCCGGCTCGTCGTCGAGGTCGCCCTCCTCGAGGTAGCCGCGGTTGCCCAGCGGGTCCTTGCCCGACCCCTTCTTGTAGAACTGCCAATCCTTCTCGGTGAGCATCGAGACGCCGTGCGCGAGGCGTTTGCGGTCGTCCTTGTCGGACAGGTACGCGCCATGACTGCAGCAGCCGTCGGTCTCGCGGCCCTCGATGATGCCCTGACAGGCAGGCGTGCCGAAGACGCACGTCCAATACGACAGCAGCCACGTGAGGTCCGCGTTGATGACGTGTTCGGAGTTCGCCGGATCGGTGAATTCGTACCATTCGCGCGGAAAGTCGAGGTCGACCTCGGGCGCGGGCTTCATGCGCCGCTGCGTCGGAGCGGGCGTGGTGACAGACACCTTTCCACGGTAACCGCCGAAGCGGTCAACGCGCCCGACGGGAAGCCGGGTTGGGCGCGAGTCGGCCGATATCGCAACCGCCTGCCGATGCGGATTGCGCAAGCACTATTTTGTAATCGTGCGACTTGGTGTTCTCGACGTGGGCAGCAACACTGTTCACCTGCTCGTGGTCGATGCTCATCGCGGCGGCCATCCGACCCCGATGAGTTCGACCAAGGCGGTGCTGCGCCTGGCCGAACAGATCGATTCCGACGGGCGGCTGTCCGATCGCGCCGCGAACAAACTCGTCGAATCGGTGGACGAATTCACCCACATCGCGACGAGCTCCGGATGTCAGCAGATCATGGCGTTCGCGACGTCGGCCGTCCGTGACGCCACCAACTGCGACGACGTGCTCGCCGAGGTCGCCGCCAAGACCGACGTCCGTGTGCAGGTGCTGTCCGGCCGCGACGAAGCGCGACTCACCTCGCTGGCCGTCCGACGCTGGTACGGCTGGAGCGCCGGGCGGGTGCTGGCCCTCGACATCGGCGGCGGGTCGCTGGAGATGTCCAACGGCGTCGACGAGGAGCCCGACGTGGCGCTGTCGCTGCCCCTCGGCGCCGGCCGACTCACCCGCGAGTGGCTGCCCGACGACCCGCCGGACCGTCGTCGGATCGGGGTCCTGCGCGATTGGCTCGACGCCGAACTGCGCGTCCCCGCCAAACAACTCCTCGGGCCCGGACAGCCCGACCTCGCCGTCGCCACATCCAAGACCTTCCGCAGCCTGGCCCGGCTGACCGGCGCCGCGCCGTCGAGCGCGGGGCCGCGTGTGAAGCGTCAGCTCACCGCCAACGGGCTGCGGCAGCTCATCGCCTTCATCTCACGCATGACCCGCGACGACCGGGCCGAGCTGGAAGGCGTGAGCGCTGATCGTGCTGGTCAGCTGGTTGCCGGCGCTCTCGTGGCGGAGGCGGCCATGCGCGCTCTGCAAGTCGATACACTGGAAATCTGTCCGTGGGCGCTGCGGGAGGGAGTCATCCTGCGCCGACTCGACACCGAACCGGCCGACACCGCCGAAGCCGCGGACGCCGGGTGAACATCTCGGCCCGGGACACGTGAACAACGACCGGGTCATCACAGGGAGGACGGAGAGCCAGCATGGCGAACGAAGCGGGGGCCAACGAAGCGGGACCCGATCCCCGGCCCATCTCGGTAGCCGAACTGCTGGCCCGCTCGCAGGGAACCGACGGTGGCGAGACGACCAGCCGTCGGTCGCGGGACCGCGGACGGCGCCGAGTCGGCCGCGAGGGCACCGTGTCGGTGTCCGAACTCACGGGTGAAATTCCGAAGATCACCGACGCCACGCCTGCCCCGGCCCCGCGCACCGCGCGGACCGCCCCGCAGACCCAGCCGACGCAGACCCAGCAGACACCGGCCCAGCAGCCTGCCGCCCAGCAGACACCGTCTCAGCCGACCCCACCGGCACCGGCACCGACACCGTCGGCCCAGTTCACGCCTCCGCAGACTCCGTCCGGTCGGACGGCCCCTCGGACCGGTCCGTTCCCGACGCCCGATGCCGGCGGCACCGCACCGGTCAGTGGGCCGTTCCCGAGGTCGGCCAATCCGGTCGCACGCCGCGGAGCGCCGGATCGTCCCGTGGCCGATCAGGGTTGGGCGCCGAACACTAGCCCGGCCGGCGGGCGGTCGGCCAGCGGCATGCCCGGCTATCGCGGCACCACGCCGCTCTCGACCCGCGACTTCAGCTCCGACGCGGTTGCCCGGAGACTCGCCGAATCCTCGGCCACCACGGACGCCACCGCATCGAATCAGCCGGCATCGAATCAGAATGACGACGCGGTCGACGAGGTCTCGGCGAATGCGGTGACCGGCATCATCCCGGTCGTCGGCGATGAGGACTCCGATCTCACAGTGGTCGACTCCGACGACGTCGTAGCCTACGACCTGTCGACCACCTCGGGATCGGCCGACGCCGATGCTCGGGTGCGTGACGACAGCAAGTTCGGCGAGGTGATGGACGACTTCGAGGCGTACCGCTCGTTCGCCGACGTCGAGGACGAACCTGTCGAGCCGAAACGCAAGCGCGGCTGGTTCGGGCGGAAGCGGAAATCGGACAAGACACCCGATGTCACCGATGGCCGGTCGTCGAGGCGTGCAGCTGCCGGGGCCGCAGGGGTCGCCGCGGCTGCCGCGGGCGCGACCGCCGCCGTGCCCGCGCTCCACGACCGGGAAGACGTCAACACCGAACCCGACAGCGCTACACCCGACACCGACATCGATTCGCCCGCCGCTATCGACACCGCCACGACCGACAGCCCGGCGAGCTTTGTCGACACCGCACCCGTTCCGGAGGAACGCGAGGTCGAACCGGCACCCGAGCCGACCGTCGAACAGCCCCCGACGACCGACACGGGCGCGTGGGCGCAGCCCGCGGTCGACCTGTCGAAGAGCGACGCCGAACCGAGCGACGAATTCGACAAGGGCGAGTTCGACGGGGATGAGTTCGACAGGGACGAGTTCGAGGAGGTCACGCCGGATCGCGCGCCCTATGTCGCGCCTGAGGCCGTCGACACCGCCGCCGAACCGATCGCGGAGACCGAAACGCTCGACGACGATCTGGACCGCGACGAAACCGACCTGGATGAGGACACCGAACCGTCGCCGATGAAGGCATGGCTGATGGTGATCGCCCAGGTCGTCGCCGGCCTGGCGATCGGCGTCGGCCTGTTCTGGGGATTCACCGAGCTCTGGAAGTGGAGCGTGATCTTCGCGCTCGTCCTCGCGGTGCTGGTGATCTTCGGGATCGTGACCTTCGCGCATCTGCTCCGACGCAACCGGGACCTCCCGACGACGCTGCTCGCGCTCGGTGTGGGGCTTCTGGTGACGATCGGCCCGCTGGTGCTCCTGGCGAGTCGCTGATGTATTCGATGTCGCTGATGTATTCGATGTCGCTGATGAAATCGAGGTTGCTGACGGGCCGGGCGTGGACGGCAAATGCGAGCCGGGCGTGATCGAACGGTTGCCTCGGCCGGAGATCCCGATCGGCTTGTCGACGGCGTCGGTCTATCCGCAGAACACCGAAGCGGCCTTCGCCTACGCCTCCGAACTCGGCTACGACGGTGTCGAGCTGATGGTGTGGGGTGAGGCGGTCAGCCAGGACGTCAAACACGTCGAATACCTGTCCGAGCGCTATCAGATGCCGGTCCTGTCGATCCATGCGCCGTGTCTGCTCATCTCGCAGCGCGTGTGGGGACGCGACCCCCTGATAAAGCTGGCGCGTTCGGTGCGTGCAGCCGAGGATCTCGGCGCGCCGACGGTGGTCGTGCATCCGCCGTTCCGCTGGCAGCGGGCCTACACCGCTGCTTTCGACGACACCGTCGCCGAGCTCGAGGCCGACTCCGGGGTGGCCGTCGCGGTGGAGAACATGTTCCCCATGCGCGCCGACCGGCTGTTCGGCGCGGGCGATCGTTCGGTGAACCGCATGACCCGACGCGGCGGCACACCGGGGGTGTCGATGTCGGCCTTCGGCAAGTCGATCGATCCCACCGACGACGGCTACGCGAACTACACCCTCGACTTGTCGCACACGGCGACCGCCGGTGCCGATGCGCTGGCAATGTTCGAGCGGATGGGGTCTGCGCTCAATCACCTGCATCTCGCCGACGGCCTGGGCGCGGCCACCGATGAACACCTGATCCCCGGCGACGGTTCGCAACCGTGCGCCGAGATCTGCCGGCGTCTGGCCGCGAGTGACTTCACCGGTGCGGTGATCCTCGAGGTGCACACCGGATCAGCGCGGACCAAACCCGAACGCAGCGCCCTGCTGGCACGTTCGCTAGATTTTGCGCGGCGACATCTCAAACGCGAGCTGCACACGGGTCGGGCCACATCCTGAACCGCGCGGCCACGTCGATCGCCGATTGAGTAGTGGGGGACAGACGTGGAGACAAGAGAGAACATGACCGACAAGTTGGCAACAGTGCTGACGCTGGACGAGATCAAGCGCGCCGAGCCCGACCGCATCACCTATCGCGCGGTCATCGACCCGGTGTTCACCATCGGACCCAAGGTGCACGGTGGCAGCCTCCAGATGGTGGTCGCCCATGCTGCCCGGGAGGCGCTCACCGCGCTGACCGCGCCTGACGATCCGAAGGCGGAGGCTGCGGCGGAACAGATCCCGGTCGCCATCTCCAGCGACTTCCTGAACGCGCCGGACGCCGCCGAGATCGACCTCGAGGTGACGCTGCGCAAACGCGGCAAGACGGTGACCGTGATCTCGGTGGATGCAGTCCAAACCGACCGCGTCATGGTGTCGTCGTCGATCACCATGGCCCGACCCGACACCGGGCGCTCGCACCACACCGGTGCGTCGGTGCTCGACGGCGTCCCGGTCGAACCCCCGCCGAGTGCACTGGCGCTCGACGGCTCGCCGCTGGCAAGCGTCAATCACCTTGGACCCGTCCTCGACCTGCGCATCGATCCCGCGACGATGCCCTTCGTCGACGGCAAGCAGGGAGAACCGCTGGTGCGTGGCTGGATACAGCCCAAGGGCGTCGCGCCCGACACCGATTTCGCTGTGCTGGTCTGCGACATCTCGATTCCGGTCGTCGCGAATCTCGGCCTGCATGGCTGGGCGCCGACGGTGCAGCTCACCACCTATGTCCGTCGTCATCCGGCGCCGGGCTGGCTGCGGTTTGCCGCGACCACGGTGGAGGTGGGACCCGGGATGTTCGAGGAGGATCACCTCGTGGTGGACTCGACTGGAACGGTCGTCGCGCAGTCGAGGCAGCTCGCGCTCCTCCCGCGGCGCTGAAAACCCGTACCTACAGGAAGGCGGCAATCCCAGTGACCGAACGCATCGCCATCGTCGGCGGCGGAAAGATCGGGGAGGCACTGCTCGCCGGTCTCATCGCATCGGGCACACCGACCAAGAACCTGGTCGTGGCCGAGAAGGCGCCCGACCGCGCCGCCGAGATCGCCGAGGAGTACGGCGTACTGGTGACCGACGTGCGTGCGGCCGCCGAGAGCGCCCAGTACGTGTTCCTCGCCATCAAGCCCGACGACGTCGACGACGCACTGCGCGCACTCGCCGGCGCCGAGGACTCCGGTGAGAATGAGCGCGTGACCGTGACGTTGGTCGCCGGTCTGCCGCTGATCCGCTACGAGAACGCGCTGCAGGCCGGTTCGCCGGTCATCCGCGTCATGCCCAACACCCCCATGCTGGTCAACGAGGCGATGTCGGCGGTGTCGGCCGGACGCTACGTCAGCACCGAGCAGCTGTCGGCAGTGGTCGGGCTACTCGAGACCGTCGGCAAGGTGACGGTGGTCCCGGAGAAGCAGATGGACGCGGTGACGGCGGTCTCGGGGTCGGGGCCCGCCTACGTCTTCCTGCTCGCCGAGGCCATGATCGACGCCGGGGTGGCGCTGGGCCTCACCCGCTCGCAGGCGTCGGAGATGGCCGTGCAGACCATCCGCGGTGCCGGGATCCTGCTCAGCGACGCCGGGGTGTCGCCGGTGGACCTGCGGGCCGCGGTGACCTCGCCGGGCGGAACCACCGCCGAGGCGATCCGGGAATTCGAGGCCGGTGGCCTCCGGCACACCGTCTATCAGGCCACTCGGGCCGCTGCGGCGGCCAGCGCGCGGGGTGCACGTCGAGTCGATGTCGAGGGTTCTGGGGCGTCGAACAGCGCCTGACGCGTGTCCCGACACTCCGAGAATTGTGGTCGACGAGCGGTTAAACCCCAGGATGTTGTGTCGATATGAGATTGACGCAGGATTTCCTGGCAACTCACGTCGCTTTTTTCACATCTGCCACGCTAAGCTCCTCTAAGCACGTGCGTGTCTGATGTCCGCCGGAGGGGAAGCCGGCGGCCGCGACGCGTGCACCGGAGGTATGAGTGATTCATGGCACCTGCAGACACTCCTGGTGACAGGACAGTAGGAAACAGCGGCAGCTCCGTTGGCAACGCGGCGTCGGGGTCGCAGTTCCTCACGGTCGCCGAGGTCGCATCGCTGATGCGGGTCTCCAAAATGACCGTCTACCGGCTCGTGCACAACGGAGAGCTCCCCGCGGTACGCGTGGGTCGCTCCTTCCGTGTGCATGCGAAGGCCGTGCACGACTATCTGGAGACGTCGTACTTCGACGCCGGATAGTGGTGTGGCTCGGTCCTGACCCGGATTTTTCGATAGCGGGACTCGCCCGGTAGGCTTGACGTTTGGTACCTGGTCGAAGACCACTGGATCAGGTGGTCGAAGACCACCGATCGGCCGTTGACGCTTCGGTGAGTCGGCTGCTGACCAGGATCGAGCACACACAACAGCATCAATCGTGAGGAAGCACCCCGATGGGTTCAGTGATCAAGAAGCGCCGCAAGCGCATGTCGAAGAAGAAGCACCGCAAGCTGCTGCGCAGGACCCGGGTGCAGCGCCGCAAACTCGGTAAGTAGGCGCACTCGTCCAAAGGACCCGCTACGGCGGGTCCTTTGTCGTATCGGTGCCGCGTCGGCCTGCGGAAATCTGTACCTGGGAGACCGGCCAGGTGCACAGTGCGTTTCGTCGGGCTGGGGGGTACAGATAACCGACGGGGTGCGACGTCGACTCGCACGGCGCCCACCAGGCCACGCCCGCTAGCCTGAGGTATGCCCGAGCACACCCCGCAACCCCCGCGGACCGTCCTGGTCACCGGTGCGTCGACCTTTCTGGGCGGCTACCTGGTGGCTCGCCTGGCGGCCAATCCGGAGATCGAGCGTGTACTGGCCGTCGATTCCCGGGTGCCGCGCAAGGATCTCCTGCGTCGCATGGGACGCGCCGAATTCCTGCGCCTCGACATCCGGCGGCCGGCCATCGCCAAGGCGCTCGCCAGCTACGACGTCGACACCGTGGTCCATGCCGCGACGTCGATCATGGACAACGCTCCACATTCGGCGGCGATCAAGGAGTTCAACGTCGTCGGCGCCATGCAGGTGTGTGCGGCGTGTCAGCGCACACCGTCGGTGAAGCGGCTCGTGCTGCGCTCGACGGCGATGGTGTACGGCGCGAGCGGGCGAGATCCGTCACACTTCGCCGAGGAGACACCGGCACGCCGGGAGCCCACTCGCGGCTACGGTCGTGACCTACTTGACGTTGAGGGTTATGTTCGCGGACTCGGCCGACGCCGACCCGACATCGACATCACCATCGTGCGCCCGCAGGCGATGCTGGGGCCGCGCATCAACACGCGGATGGGGTCGTATCTGTCGCTGCCGGTGGTGCCGACGGTCATCGGTTATCAGCCGCGTCTGCAGTTCCTCCACGAGGAGGATGCCCTCGCGGCGATGGAGCATGTGACGTTGGCGGGCAAGGTCGGGACGTTCAACGTCTCCGGCGACGGAGTCGTCACGCTGACCCAGGCGATCCGACGCGTCGGGCACATCGAATTGCCTGTTCCGAGCGGTCTTCTGGCACCGATCACCGGTGTTTTCCAAGACCTGCGATCGGCCCGGCTGCGCAGCTCGCAAACCGAGTTCCTGACCTACGGCCGGGTGCTCGACACCACGCGGATGCGCACCGAACTCGGCTTCGTGCCGCGGTACACCACGCTGGACACCCTCGACGATTTCATCGACCGCGGGGGAGTGACACCGGTGATCTCGACCGACGCCTGGCGCGGTCTGGAGCGTCGCGTCATCAACTTCGCACATCAACTTCAGTGAAGTGTGAGTTGTCGTTGCTCGCACATCTCGGCGGGGACGTGCGCAACGTCACTGCAACCTCTAAGCTTGGACGTCAGACTCACACTGCTCGTGGTTACGATGGGTCAATCGTCTCATTGAAATCGCCGACTACGGCGATGGTGAGACTTGTATCGGTCGGGTTCCGGGCACATGCCGCCTCATCGTTGTGGTGTCGGGGTCGATGGATCGAAGGCATGAGCGGCATGGTCACGAACGACACGGTTACGACGAGACAGGGACGGGGTGAGCATCTTGGGTAGTGGTGGCGCGACCGACGCCCGCACGGCCAAGGTCATCCAGCTCTATGCCACACCCGGGGGTGCAGACGCGGCCGGGCGCCGCGGCTCCCGCGACCAGGGACGCCGCCGACATCCGAGTCAACAGTCGGGCACCAAATCCTCAGGAGCGCAACGAGGTTCGTCGGAGGGTCACCCCAACACCGACGGCTTCCGCCAACCACCGGCACAGGTGATGCCCATCAACGACGAGATCTCGCTGCCCGACGAGGCGCTCGGCGTCGAACATCGCGGTCCGTCGAAGTCGTCGCCGCTGTTCAGCCTTGGTGGCATCCGGGGTGCGGTGGCCGACTCGCTGACCGCCACCGCGGGCTTCATCCGCGAGCGGATGGCCGGCGAGTACGAGGTCGACGAGTTCGGGTTCGACCCGCACTTCACCGAGGCCGTCTGGTTCCCGGCGGTGCGCCAGGTGTACGACAAGTGGTTCCGCGTCGAGGTGACCGGCATCGAGAACCTGCCGGTCGAAGGCGGTGCGCTGCTGGTCGCCAACCATGCCGGCACGTTGCCGATCGACGCGATGATGACGTCGCTCGCGGTCCGCGACAACCATCCCACCGGTCGCTACCTGCGGTTGCTGGCCGCCGACATGGCGTTCGAGGCACCGGCGATCAGCGAGGTCGCGCGCAAGGTCGGCGCCACCGTGGCCTGCAACAACGACGCCGACCGACTGCTGCGCGCAGGCGAGCTCACCGCCGTCTGGCCGGAGGGCTACAAGGGCATCGGCAAGCTGTACAAGGACCGCTACAAGCTGCAGCGGTTCGGTCGGGGCGGGTTCGTGACGACGGCGCTGCGCAACGCCGCACCGATCATCCCGGTGTCGATCGTCGGCTCGGAGGAGATCTATCCGATGCTCGCCGACCTCAAGCCGCTCGCCAAGATCCTCGGGCTCCCGTACTTTCCGATCACGCCGATTTTTCCGCTGCTCGGCCCGCTGGGCATGGTGCCGCTGCCGTCGAAGTGGCACATCCACTTCGGCCGGCCGATCGAGACCGGCAGCTATGACGAATCCTCCGCGGACGATCCGATGGTGGTCTTCGACCTCACCGACCACGTCCGCGAAGAGATCCAGCAGACCCTGTTCCGGATGCTCAGTCGCCGCGGGAGTGTCTACCTCGGCTGACCCGAGCTTGCGTTGACCGTGCGTCGTAAATCGTTGACTGGGTACTGCGGCGGTGCGCGGATGGCAGGATTCACAGCATGCGAGCTGTGGTGTGTCGTGCGGGGGAACTGACGGTCGACGAACTGCCCACGCCGGTGCCCGGTCGGGGTGAGGTGCTGCTGCGGGTCACGCGGGCGGGGATCTGCGGTTCCGACCTCCATGCCCGCCATCACTGCGACGCCACTGCCGACGTCACGGCCGAGGTCGGCTACGACGCCTTCATGCGATCGGATCAGGCTGTCGTGATGGGCCACGAGTTCGCCGGGGAGGTCGTCTCCTACGGCGAGGGCTGCCGCAAACGCTGGAAGCCGGGCACCGCCGTGGTGTCGGTGCCGATGATCAAGCACGGCGACGCTCCGCACCTCACCGGATTGTCGGCGTCCGCGCAGGGCGCCTACGCCGACTTCGTCCTGGCCTCAGAGGACATGACGATGCCGGTGCCCGACGGCGTATCCGCCGAGCGGGCCGCGCTGACCGAACCGATGGCCGTCGCCTACCACGCCGTTCGACGCAGCGAGATCGGCAAGCGCGACGTCGCGGTGGTGGTGGGCTGCGGACCGATCGGACTCGCCGTCATCGCGATGCTGAAAGCGGCGGACGTGCGCACCGTGGTCGCCAGCGATCCGTCCGACGGTCGTCGGGCGCTGGCCCGACGCGTCGGCGCCGACATCGTCGTCGACCCCGCCGTCGACTCCCCATGGGACAAGGCCGCCGAACAGGGCGGCTACATCACCACCGCCGGCGATCTCCTCGGTGCGGCGTTCGCGGGCATGCGGACGCTGCGTCGTATCCCGGTGGTGCCGTGGGCGTCGATGTTCCGGATGGCCGATCGCCTCGGCGCCACACCCAAGGGGCCGGTCGTGTTCGAGTGCGTCGGCACCCCCGGGATCATCGAGCACGTGGTGTCCTCGGCGCCGTTCCGGTCGCGCATCGTGGTGGTCGGGGTGTGCATGGAACCCGACACCTTCCGTCCGGCGATGGCGATCAACAAGGAACTCGAGATGCGGTTCGTCTTCGCCTACGACCCCGCCGAGTTCCACCACACGCTGAGCATGATCGCCGACGGGACCCTCGACGTGGGACCGCTGATCACCGCGACCGTCGGCCTCGACGGTGTGTCCGCCGCGTTCGACGCCCTCGGGTCGGCCGAACATCACGCCAAGGTGCTCATCGACCCGACCAGTGAGGTGTCGGCGCTGTGACTAACGCTGCCGGATGACGCGCACGGCCGCCGCCGCCCCGGCGCTCGCTGCTCCGATCGCGAGTGCCGAACCGACCCCGTATTTCGCGGCCTTGCGGGCGGTGCGGAAGTCGTACATCTCCCAGCCGCGAACCTTCGCTACGTCGCGCAGGTCGGCGTCGGGGTTGATCGCGACCGCCGTCCCGACGAGCGACAGCATCGGCACGTCGTTGTGCGAATCGGAGTAGGCGGTGCATCGCTTGAGGTTGAGTCCCTCTCGGATTGCCAACGCGCGCACAGCATGTGCCTTGCCGGGGCCGTGCAGGATGTCGCCGACGAGGCGGCCGGTGAACGTTCCGTCGACACTCTCGGCCACGGTACCGAGTGCGCCGGTGAGGCCGAGGTGGTCGGCGATGGTCTGCGCGAGTTCCACCGGGGTGGCGGTCACCAGCCAAACCTGTTGTCCCGCATCGAGATGTCGCTGCGCGAGGGCGCGGGTGCCCGGCCAGATCTTGTCGGCGATGTACTCGTCGTAGATCTCCTCGCCGAGCGCGGCGAGCTCTGCCGTCGGGCGTCCGGCGATGAACGACAACGCCTTCTCGCGGCCCTCGGCGACGTCGTTCGCGTTCTCCTTGCCGGTGATGCGGAATTTGGCCTGGGTCCAGGCGAAGTCGAGAATGTCGCTGTAGGAGAAGTACTTTCGGGCCGCGAGCCCGCGGGCGAAGTGCACGATCGAGGCACCCTGGACCAGCGTGTTGTCGACGTCGAAGAATGCGGCCGCGGTGAGGTCGCGGGGCGCCTGCGTGGGGTCGGGGCCGGCCGGCGGGCGGTCGCGGAGCGAGTCGACTGCCGCCTGCGCACTCGCCTCACCGGCGAGGGCTTGACGCAGTTCTTGCGCGGTCTGGCGGAAGCGGCCGGTCGCCGCCGATGCCCGTTCGGAGATCCACGCGGTGACCCGACCGGACTCGTCGTCGTCGATCAGGGTGTGCAGTTCGGCATCCTCGGAGAACTCGTCGTCGGCGCCACTGCTCGCAGCCCAGCCCTCCCAGTCCTCCGGCGACGACGATTCCGGAGTGGGCAATTCGGTCTTCTCGGGCTCGGACGGCGGTGGCGGTGTTCGGCCGTTCTCGACACCGGGTTCCACGCCGCCGGGATCGTCGCGCACAACCGACCTCCTTGCCTGACACTGCCTGACGCTGGTGTGGCTCCCACAGTAGTGTGCCCCGCGTCGAGCAGCCGTCAGCGTGCCCAGATCCCGGTCGGTGGGCCGCGAGTGCGACGATGAGATTCATGACGCTCGAACTGCTCACCCGCGCCGGTTGCTCGGCCTGCGTGACCGCGCGCGCCGACCTCGAGCGGGTCTGCGCCGACCTCGGACTCTCCTACACCGAGGTCGACGTCGACACCGCGGCCGAGCAGGGCAATCGCGAGCTGCGCGCGGAGTACGGCGACCGGCTCCCCGTGGTCCTGCTCGACGGCGTCGAACACAGTTACTGGGAGGTCGACGAACAGCGTCTGCGCGCCGATCTCGCAACCGGTAGGGGCAGAATGTGAACCTCTTCACAAGAGGTATAGGCTGACCCTCACCGAGTGGCCGCCACGACCGACCGGCCCGAGATCTTCGAAGCGAGGTGGGTGAGCGTGAGGCGGAGTGACGCATCCGACGACGCGCACCCACCCCCGGCCATCGACACCACCGACATTCCCGCGCCCGCAGTGGCCCGTCTGGCCGCATATCTGCATGTTCTGCGGTCCTTCAGTGAGCGGGGCGTTCTCGTCGCCTCCAGCGGCGAACTGGCGCGTGCGGCGGGGGTCAATTCGTCCATCCTGCGTAAGGACCTGTCGCACGTCGGCGCGAACGGGGTACGTGGCGTCGGTTACGACGTCGGTCGGCTGACCGCCCGCATCTCCATGGCGCTGCACACCGACAGCGTGCACACCGTCGCGCTCGCCGGTGCCGGGCGCCTCGGACACGCACTGCTCGCGCACACCGGCTTCGGTCGTGGGTTCCGCGTCGCGGCACTCTTCGACGACGACCCGCGCCTGCTCGGCACCGCGCTGGTTGCCGGCGGCCCGCGCATCGCGCCGCTCGCCGACATCGAGAGCGTCTGCGGCGCGTCCGACAGCCCTCCGATCGAGGTCGCCGTGGTCGCGACCGCCGACGCCGACGCCCAGCGCACCTTCGACGCCTTCGCGGCGGTCGGCGTCCGGCAGATCCTCAACGTGACCCCGGTGAGCCTGTCGTTGACCGAGTCCGGGGACTCAGATGTCGTCATCCGACAGGTTGATCTAGCCTTGGAACTACAGGTGCTGGCTTTTCAGGCGGGGCGGCGCCAGGCAAGTGTGATGGGTGAAGAGACGGTGACAGCGTGAGTGTTCTGTTGTTCGGGGTGTCGCATCGCAGTGCGCCGGTAGAGGTGCTCGAGCGGCTGGCAGTCTCCGATCACGACCGACCCAAGCTGGTCGACGACCTGTTGTCCTCCCGTGCGATTTCCGAGGCGATGCTGGTCTCGACGTGCAACCGGGTGGAGATCTACGCCGTCGTCGACGCCTTCCACCCCGCGCTCGAAGCGGTCGGTGCCGTACTCGGCGACCACTCCGGCATGACGATCAACGAGATGACCCGGCACGCGTACGTGCGTTACTCGGAAGCCGCCGTCGAACACCTCTTCACCGTTGCCGCCGGGCTCGATTCGATGGTCGTCGGCGAGCAGCAGATCCTCGGCCAGATCCGCAACGCGTACCTGAACGCCGACGCCAACAAGTCGGCCGGCCGTGTCCTGCACGAGCTCGCGCAGCAGGCGCTGCGGGTCGGCAAGCGCGTGCACACCGAGACCGGTATCGACCGTGCCGGTGCGTCGGTGGTGTCGGAGACTGCCAGCCGCTCGAGCACCTCTACCGGCGCACTGCGATGCGACACCCCGAACAACAGAACACTCACGCTGTCACCGTCTCTTCACC
>NZ_JBEXMX010000006.1:0-92693 GCF_040610755.1 Gordonia sp. NPDC003585
AAAACCGGGAAACCCTACGACGAAACCACCGCCTGGGCACACCGCAACGACCAAGCCGCTTGACAACTTGGACCCCTGGGATGTCTTCGAGGCTCGTCGCTAGCGCTCCTCACATCTCAGCCAGCAGAGGGGAACTCAGCCGGCGAGCGTCGTCAACCAGCGGTGGGGACTCAGCCGGTGGAGCGCCCGGCGAGGAACGCCGTCGCGGCGTGTGCGGCGTCACGGGCGGCCGTGTGCAGACCCGTTCCGACGGCGAGCCCGGCGGCGAGCACACCCGCGAAATGGTCTCCCGCGCCGGTAGTGTCGGAGACCGGGACGCGATCCACCTCGACCGTCGATGTACGTACGGAATCGGCCACCACCACCCCGGCTGCGCCGAGGGTGATCACCACGGACTTCGACAACGAACACAGATCCCGCGCAACCGCTTCCGGGTCTGCCGAGACCTGCTGCGCCGAACACTGGGTGAAGTACGCGGCTTCGATCTCGTTGACCACCACAGGATCAGCGGCTGCGAGCACGGACTCCGGCAGCGCCGCAACCGGACTCGGGTTCAGCACAAACCGGCATCCACAATCGTGAGCCCATTGCGCAATCGAGTCAGTCACCGCCATCGGCGACTCCAGTTGTGTCAGAACAATACTCGGTCCGGCCTCATCGAGGGCCGCCCGCACCGCCTCGGGCGTCAGCAGGGAATTCGCCCCGGACACCACGACGATGCGGTTGTCGGCCGCCGCATCGACCTCGATGATCGCTCGGCCGCTGACCTCGTCGACCGTCACCACATGACGAACGTCGACACCGCCGGCCCGCGCCGCATCGAGCATCCGGCGCCCGGTGTCGTCGTCCCCGACCGCACCGATCAACGACGTCGGCACCAGACTCGCTGCGGCCATCGCCTGGTTGGCCCCTTTGCCACCGGGCCGTTCGATCAGTGTCGTACCCAGAACCGTCTCGCCGAGATCCGGTAACCGCTCGACCCGCACCACGAGGTCCATGTTCAACGTGCCGACCACCACCACCCGGCTCATGAGAGTTGCTCCCCCGGTTGGAGTTCGACGGCCTCTATGCCATTGCGACGCGCAAGCTCCACGAACTGGGCGCCCGGCGAAGAGAACCGCTCGGGCCGCACCCGCGACAGACCGATCGGCCACAGGGTTCCGAAATGGATCGGCACCGACCGTCGGGCGCGCACCACTTCGGCGGCCACCGTCGCCCGTTCCGGATTCATGTGCCCCTCACCGAGGGTCGGCCCCCACCCGGCGACCGGCAACAGGGCCAGATCCACATCACGCACCCAGTCGTGCAGGTCGGCATAGACGTCGGTGTCGCCGGCGAAGTAGGTGGTCGCATCCCCGGTCACCACGTACCCGAGCGCCGGTGTGGTGTGGTCGCCGCGCCGCCAGCGTCGGCCGTCGTGATCGGCCGGAACCGCGCGGATGGTGACCTGCCCGATCCGCACCTCGTCGCCGGGGCTCACCTCGATCAGCTCGTTGCCCAACCGCCGCAGTGAGGTCAGGGCGTCGGGAGCGCCGCGGGGCACCACGATCGGAACCTGCTCGCGCACAAGCCGCAACGACGGCAGGTGCGTGTGGTCGGCGTGCAAGTGCGACAGCACCACCACATCCGGGTCGAACACGCCGGGCCCGGACGGATTCTCGCCTCGGCGGCGCCTCAGATGGACCAGGCGCGAGGTCAGCACCGGATCGGTGAGCACCCGGGTACCGCGGTCCTCGATCAACGCGGTCGCGTGTCCCAGCCAGCGCAGGCGGGGCAGCGGGGAATTCACCCCAGTAGTCTCCCAGACGAGCGAAAGGATTCCATGCGCACCACCGCGACAATCTTCCGAGGGTTCGTCGAATTCCTCATCCTGTGGATCACCTCTGCGCTGGCCATCCTCGCCCTCGACAAGATCCTCGACGGCATCACCCTGCAGTCCTCCGACGTCGGCGTCACGGCGTTGGCAACGCTGCCGGCGGCGATGATCCTGGCCCTGGTGTTCGGCGTGCTCAACACCGCGCTGTGGCCGATCGCGGTGCGACTGATGTCGTGGGGCGGCCCGCTCCTCCTGTTCTTGATGACCTTCGTGACCAGCGGCTTGATCCTGGTCCTCGCGCTGTACCTGGTGCCGGTCGCCGAGATCGACCATCCGTTCAGCGCCTTCTTGATGGCGCTACCGCTGTCCTTGATCAGCTCGCTGATCGGCGGTGCGGTGGCCTCCCGGTCCGACACCGCCTACCGCCTGATGCTGGTTCGGCGCCAACGTTTTCGCCTACGGCGCGAACCCCGGCCGGCCGACGAGACGCCCGGTTTGCTCTGCATCCAGATCGACGGTCTCGGCCACGGTGTGCTGCGTCGCGCGATCGCCGACGGGGTGACCCCCACCCTGGCGAAATTGGTCCGCGAGTCGCACACGCTCATTCCTTGGCACACGGACTGGAGCAGCCAGACCGGCGCGACCCAACTCGGCATCCTGCACGGCAGCAACCACAACGTCCCCGCGTTCCGCTGGTACGACAAGTCGACCGGTCACACGTCGGTGTTCAGCAACCCCCGTGACAACGAACTGCGTGAGGAAGAACGCGCCGAGATCCCCGGACTGCTCGCCACGGACGGCGCCAGCCGCGGCAACCTCTTCACCGGGGGAGCCGCCGACAACGTGCTGGTGGTCAGCCGTATGCGCGGCGCTCGACTCGGCGGCGGCGCGGGCTACACGTCGTACTTCCTTGACCCGTCCAATGCGCTGCGCACCGTGCTCGGGATGATCGCCGAGATCGCTCGCGAGTTGCGACAATCCGCGCATCAACGCCGACGCGACATCCTGCCCCGCGTCCCTCGGGGCGGTGTCTACCCGTTTGTCCGGGCGTTCACCACCGTCCTGGCCACCGACATGACCGTCTCGGCCGTCGTCCGCGACATGATCCAGGGCCGCAGCATCATCTACGCCGACCTCATCGGGTACGACGAGGTGTCGCACCACTCGGGGATCTCCCGGCCCGAGACGCTGTCGGTGCTGACTCGAGTCGACGAGACCATCCGCCTGCTGCTCGCCGCGGCAGCGCAGGCCGACCGCGACTATCGCGTCGTCGTGCTCTCCGACCACGGTCAGAGTCAGGGCGCCACCTTTCGGCAACGCTACGGCGAAAGTCTCGCGCAACTGACCGGTCGACTGTGCGGCCACTCCGTGGAGCAGCCGCGCAAGAAGGCCGAATCCGAGGGCGGCCTGTACGCGGCCGCGAGCGTCAATGCCGCCGCGGAATCCGAACCCGCGCAGGCGAGGACGCCGGTGGTGTTGGGCTCGGGGAACCTGGGGCTGATCAGCTTCCCCGCCGTCGACGGCCGCGCCGACACCGATGCAATCGAGGACCGATACCCGGGACTCCTCGACGCGCTGCGAACCCACCCCGGCATCGGGTTCCTCCTCGTCGCCCGCCCCGACGGCTCCTCGGTGGTGCTCGGCGCCGACGGTAGCGTCGACGTCGCTTCCGGGGTGGTCACCGGCGTCGACCCGCTGCAGCATTTCGGCGACGATGCCCTCGACAAGGTCCGTCGCACCGACGGTTTCGACAATGTCGCGGACGTCATGGTCGGCGGTGCCTACTGGCCCGAGACCGACGAGGTCGCGGCCTTCGAAGAGCAGGTTGGTTCACATGGCGGCATGGGCGGTCCCCAGAGCACCCCGTTCCTGCTGTATCCCGCCGACCTTCCGGCGCCCGACGACCCGGTGCACGGCGCCCAGAGCGTGCACCGGATTCTGGCCGGCTGGCGCGACCACCCGCTCCCTACCTGACTCGAACGGTCCCACCCGCTCCCTGAGCCTGACTCGAACGGTCCCACCCGCTCCCTGAACCTGACCCGAACGGTCCCACCCGCTCCCTGAACCTGACCCGAACGGTCCCACCCGCTCCCTGAACCTGACCCGAACGGTCCCACCCGCTCCCTGAGGTGCGACGAGCGCTAGCGAGGAGCCTCGAAGGGCCTGGTGAGACAAGCACTTTCGTCGACCACATGCTGACACCGTGCCCTCGATGCCGTGCACTCACGGTGATTGCGCCAACGAGTCACGTCACCAGGCCTTCGAGGCTCTCGGCTGGCGCCTCGAGCACCTCAGGCAGCGTAGGTTGGCTCCGTTTCCACAGATCCAGGCTGTGCGACGACGCTGCCCGGTCGCTTCCACAATCTGGATCAACGGTGGGTGAACTTCGGCTCCCGCTTGTCGACGAACGCCGCCATCCCTTCGGTCTGGTCGTCGGTGGCGAAGGTCGAGTAGAACAACGCCCGTTCGGCGCGAACCCCTTCGGCGAGGCCCGATTCGAAGGCGCGATTGACGGCGTCCTTGGCCGCCGCCGACGCGATGAGCGACTTGGCGGCGATCGTCTCGGCGACCTCGATGGCGGTACTGCGGCACTCCTCGGTCGGCACCACACGCGACACCAGCCCGGCGCGTTCGGCCTCGTCGACCTTCATCTGGCGCCCGGTGAGCACCATGTCCATCGCCTTGGATTTACCGACGGCCCGTGTGAGTCGTTGTGAGCCACCGATTCCCGGAATGACACCCAGGTTGATCTCGGGCTGCCCGAACACCGCGTTCTCGCCGGCGATGATGAAGTCACACAGCATCGCAAGCTCACACCCGCCACCCAGCGCGTAGCCGGTGACCGCGGCGATGATCGGGGTCCGCGTCCGCGACAGCTCATCCCAACTGCCGAAGTACCGCTCGTTCACCACGTCGGCGTAGGTCTTCGACGACATCTCCTTGATGTCGGCTCCGGCCGCGAAGGCCCGCTCCGAACCCGTGATGACGATCGCGCCGATGCCCTCGTCGACGTCGAAACCCTGGACCGCACCGACGACTTCGTTCATCAGTTCGGTGTTGAGCGCGTTGAGCGCCTTGGGCCGGTTGAGGGTGATGATCCCGACCCGGCCGGAACGCTCGATGATGATGGTCTGCAACTCGGACACTGAGGTTCTCCCTATGATTCGGCGGTGATTTCGCTGTCGAAGGTCAGTTCGTGCGGCAACGGTTCGAAGAACTTGTCCACATCGCCCGACGAAACATTCTGCGCCCAAGCAGGGTTGCGATCTTTGTCGATGACCTGAGCGCGGATACCCTCGGCCATGTCGGGGTGCAGCAGGCATCGCAGCGACACGCGATACTCACGCTTGAGGGTCTCTTCGAGGGAGTCGTCGCCGGCGGCCTGCTGCAGCGAGCGCAGCGTGACCGCGGTGGCGGTCGGACTCTTGGCCGCAATCGCGTCGGCCACCTTGTCGGCCTCCGGGGTTCCGACCGCGCGGAGTGCATCCACGATTTCCGGGACTGTGTCGGCGGCAAAGGCTTTCGAGATCCAATTGGCCTGCTCGGTGAGCGGCGAGGGGGGCGCAGCGGTGGTGAACGCATCGAGCGCAGCCGCCAGGCCCTCGGTGCCGATCGCCGTCCGGAAGTCGTCGAGATGCTCGGCGGGGACGAAGTGGTCGGCGAGACCGAGTGCGATCGCGTCGGCACCCTTGAGCGGGTTGGCGGTCAGGCCCGCATAACGGCCCAGGTTGTCAGGGACGCGGGAAAGCAGATGCGTACCACCGACATCCGGCACGAACCCGATGCCGACCTCGGGCATCGCCAGCCGGGTGCGGTCGGTGACGATGCGGGTGTTGCCGTGCGCCGAGATACCCACGCCGCCACCCATGACGATGCCGTCCATCAGGGCGACGTAAGGCTTCGGGAAGCGGGCGATCTCCGCATTGAGCCGATACTCGTCGAACCAGAACTTGGCCGACGGCGACTGTTCGGCGTGTTCGTCACCCGCGGCCGGGTCACCGCTGAGAGCAGCCGCGTCGCGGTGGATCGCCACAATGTCGCCGCCCGCGCACAGTCCACGCTCACCCGCTCCGGACACCACCACCACGTCCACCGAGTCGTCGGCCGCCCACTCGTCGAGCAGTCGCGCCATCTCGAGCGCCATCTGGTGGTCGAGTGCGTTGATCGACTTCGGCCGATTGAGCACCAGGTAGGCGGCCGAACCGATCCTCTCGGTGAGCACGGACGTCACGGCGTCTCCTCTCTGAGCCTGCGATTCGACCTAGATACTTGCATATCCAAGTAAATGTGTCCACGGGCGGGCACTCTTCGCTGATCGAGCCGACACCGAGCCGCCAGGCGAGGAGTCGTGTCGAGGTCACGTCTACGGTTGCCCCATGAGCTACTCGAAGGCAGTCGTCCGTGACGTGGCGGAACTCGGGCCGCGGTTCCTCCGAATCCTCTTCGACGTCGCCGACCTCGACCACCTCGCGCTGCCCGGCAACTCCGACGAGGCGGTCGGGCTCTGGGTCCCGTCGCCCGGCGAGCACTCCGTCCCCGCGATGACCGAACGTAACGGCGTCTGGGCCTACCACGACACCGAGAACACCCCGGAAGGCCGGAACTACTCGATTCGCGCCGTCGACCGCGCCGCGAGGACGGTCACCGTCGACGTCGTGGTGCATGCCGCTGGTCCGATCACCGAGTTCGCGCAACGCGCGCGTCCCGGCGACGAGGTCGCGATGTCGCACGCTCGCAGTTGGTACCACCCACCGGCCGACACCGACTGGTACGTGTACGCCGCCGATCTGGCCGGACTGCCCGCGCTCGCCCGCATCCTCACCGAATCGTCCATCCTCACCGAATCGTCACGGCCCGCCGCGCAGACCATCGTCGTCGTCGAGGTGGTCGACCCGGTCGATCTCGAGTTGCTTCCCGAGCACGACGGTCTGATCACCATCGTCGGCGGCAACGGTCACGGCCCGAGTGGGCTCGCCGACGCCGTGCGGGAGTGTGCGTTCCCGGCCGGCCGCGGGTACTGCTGGTTCGCCGGCGAGGCGGCGCAGTCGCGTGCCGTGCGCAAGCATCTTCGAGGCGAACTCCGTTGGAGCCGAGACCAATACGACATCATCGGCTACTGGCGATCCGAAGGCGAGCGCTGGGCCAAGGAGTACGAGAAGCACGGCACCGAACTGCTCGCCGTCTACGAGAAGGCGATCGCCGACGGCAAGGGCACCAAGGTGGCCGGCGAGGAGTTCGACGAGGCACTCGAACGCGCGGGCCTCTGACCCACCGTGTCCCCCGATTGGTGGAGGCGGCAATCCACCGACCGATCAGCCGGTGAGCGGAATCCGCACGAGGACTCCTCAGAGCAGAGTCATGGGTGTCACCGGGACCACCAACCCGGCCCACACACCAAGGAGCACACTCATGATCACCAAGACCCGCCGCATCACTGCCGGAGTCGCTGCCGTGGCCGCGACCGCCGGCATCGGATTCGCCTGTGCCGGAGCCGCACACGCCGGCACCATGCCCGTCACCCGGCCCGGCGAGCCGACCGTCGCGATGACGATCACCAACCACACCAACAAGCCCGAATACCTGGTCGGGGCGACCGCCGGTCAGGGCGGTCAGTGGGTCAACGCACCGCAGCGCGTCCTCTACCCTGGGGCCAGCGAAACCGTCACCGCGGTCGCGCCGTTCGCGAACTCGCTGACCGTCGACGCGCAGTACCGGATCGGCCTGTTCGGCCCGACCGCCAACTACGAGATCGAGAACATGAAGCACAACACCAACACCGCGATGAGCGGCATCTGGGGACCGCGCGCCCAGAACTACTGGATGAACAACAGCATCAGCAGCCGCTACCCGACAGTGAACGTCGGATTCGATCAGTGGTGAAACTCGGGCGTTCGACGAGCGCGTGAACGGTCAAGATCTGGGGACGCTCCCCGACTCCAGATTGCGCGCGCTCGTCGAACGCCCCAATGCCGCCACCTCGGCGTCCATCCGGGGCAGGATCTCGGTGGACGCCGCACGGGTGGCGTTCTCGGCCACCCGTGACGTCAGCACTGGTTTGATCCACCGCAGGAGACCCACCCACCCAGGGACATTGATCCGCCGACTGCGACGAGAGATTCCCCGTACGAACGCTTTGACGCACACATCCGCGTCGATGGAGTGCTTCATCGGACCGGGTAACGTCGCCCGCATCTCGTCGAAAGTGGGCATGTCTGCTTGTGATTCACGCACCAGCGGGGTGTCGAGCCACGACATGTGAGCCGACCCGACGTCGACGCCCGTCGGCAGCAATTCGAGTCGCAACGCGTTGGCGAACTGTTCCACACCCGCCTTGCTCGCGTGATAGGCGGCGAGTCCGGGCACCACACCGTAGGCGGCCGACGACGAAACGATCAGGATATAGCCCTTGCGGTCGATGACAGAGGGCAAAGCCGCACGCACCGTGTGAAAGACGCCGGTGATGTTGATGTCGATGACCTTGCGGAACGTCGCCGGATCGATGCATTGAACCGAGCCGTACCCGCCGATACCCGCATTGGCGACCACCACGTCGACCCCGCCGAAGCGTTCGATCCCCTTCGCTGTCGCCACCTCGACCGCCGACAGGTCGGTCACATCGGCGATCGCGGTGAGCGCAGCGTCGCCCAACTCCGCCCCCAGGTCGTCGAGCGCGGGCGCGTCGACGTCGACCAGGATCAGCTTGGCACCTTGGGCGGCAAGCGCTTTGGCGGTTCCCCGACCGATTCCCTGTGCCGCGCCCGTGATCAGGACAACCTTGCCTCGCAGATTCGTGCCGCCTCGTCGCAGTTTCATGCGTGAATTATCCGCAATCTTCGTTGACTGTGCGTCGAATTTCGTTGATCGTGCACACGGCACGCACGGTCAACGGTTTGGGACGCACGGTCAACGGGGGTCAGTACTGCGCGACCTGGCCATCCTTGGGCGCTCGATACATGCGCCACAACAACTTCGGCATCGATCGCAATGGCAACGGCTTGGGCCAGTCGCGGGATCGGAGCAACGCCTCGGTCCCGCCGTCGACGGTGATGACGCTGCCGCACATGAAATCGGCGCTGTCGGACAGCATCAGCATCACCCAGGCCGCGAGCTGCTCGGGTGTTCCGTACTCCCGCACCGGCACCGGAAACGACCGCACGTTCTTGCCCTGCGCGCTGTTCAGTTGGGATTGCAGGAGCGGCGTCATCACCGGGCCCGGTGCGAGGACGTTCACCCGGATTCCCGCACCGGCCCAGTCCGGGCGCGTTCCGTGCAACCGACACCACTGCGTGACGGCCACCTTCGACGCCGCGTAGGCCGCGGGCGCCGACACCTGACCCCGCCGGCGAATCTGCCGCGCGGCGGCCTCGGTGTCACCGGCGATCAGGCGTCGTACCGCGCGATGGGGCACCAGCGGCGTCGACGTCGTCGAATTAGAACCGAAGACAACGACTTTCGCATTCGACGCGGACGCGAGCGCCGGCCGCCACGCCGTCAGGAGTTCGGTGACGCCGAGAACATTCACGTCGAGGATCGTCTGTTCCTGACCACGTTTCGGACCCAGCCCGGCCGCGAGCACCGCGCCGTCGAGCCGTCCCGAGCAGCGTTCGAGAACCGCCGACGCCGCGGCCGCCCGACCGTCGGCCGTCGACAGATCGGCGGCGATGTCCGCGTCGGTTCCGGGCCGATCGATGCCCAGAACGGTGTGCCCGGCCTCGGTCAACGATGCCGCCACCGCAGCACCCATCCCCGACGCCGCGCCGGTCACCGCATATGTGCCCATCAATTCCTCACTTGCTGCCGGTTCGTCACTTGGCGAGTCGGGTGTCGCGGTCCTGGCGATGCAGGACGCGGTCGTAGGCGTCGTTGTAGGCGCGGAGTTCGCGGAGCAGCGATTCGGGTGTCCCTGGTGCCAGGTCGGCGAAGACCTGCTCGAGTCGGCCCGCGCGCAGTGTGCCGTCGTGGATGAAGGCCTCGTGCCCACGAGTGGTCGGACGAATCCTGCGGCTCGGTGAACCCTCGACGTCGAACCGTTCGAGGTAGCCGTGTTTGATCGCAGCGTTCACCTGCCGGTTCACCGTCGACTGTTCGAGGTCGAGGTCGACGGTCAGCTGACGCAGGGTGCGCGGGCGTCCGTCGGACAGCAGCCACAGGATCGTGAAAGCCGAGTTGTCGAGGATCGAATCGGGATGGATGTTGACCTTGCGACGAGTCAACCGGAGCAACTCGTCGGCCAGATGGCCGTAGACCAGCACCGGCCAGAACGACGCGTCCTTCTCAGCCGCCATCCCGACCCAACTCCTTCGCACGGCGAATGTCCGATTCGCTGTATGTACGGTACATATGTAGCCTGCATACGTCGCCGGAAATGATGCCAGTGGAGTGTGCCGTATGACAAGCAAACCCGACCTCACCGTCGTCGACGACGCCGGCGTGCCCCACGCGGACACGACCCCGGCCGGCGCGATCGGCACGGTCGTCGTGCTGTGCGTCGCGGGTCTGATCGCGTCGCTGATGCAGACGCTGATCATCCCGATCCAGCCCGAACTCCCCACGCTCCTGGGTACCTCGATCTCGAGTGCGTCGTGGATCATCACCGCCACCCTGCTGGCCGCCGCGATCGCCATGCCGGTCGCCGGTCGCCTCGGCGACATGTTCGGCAAGCAGCGCATCATGATCGGCAGCGGAATCCTTCTGACGGTCGGATCGCTCGTCTGCGCGTTGAGCAATTCGGTGGTGCCGCTGGTGGCCGGTCGCGCGATCCAAGGTCTTGCCATGGGTCTGATCCCGGTGGGCATCAGCCTGATGCGTGAAGTGACCCCGCCTCGTCTGACGTCGATGGCGGTTGCCGCGATGAGCGCGACGCTGGGCGTAGGCGGCGGTGTCGGACTGCCGCTGGCCGCCTGGATCACCGAAGAGTGGAACTGGCACATGCTGTTCTGGGTGTCCACCGCGTTGGCCGTGGTGATCACCGTGCTGATCGTCCTCGTGGTACCCCATATCGCCGACGCTGCGGGTGGCCGATTCGACTATCTCGGTGCGCTCGGACTCGGTCTCGGTCTGGTGAGTGCGCTCATCGCCATCTCCAAGGGCAACGACTGGGGGTGGACCTCGGGCAGCACCCTCGGTCTCCTCGTCGGCGGCCTGGCGATCCTGGTCCTGTGGGGTTTCTACGAGGTTCGGCACCGCGAGCCCCTCGTCGACCTGCGGACCACCGCAAAGCCCGCGGTGCTGCTCACCAACCTGGCCGCCATCGCCATCGGCTTCGGCATGATGGCGCAGGCCATCGTGATCCCGGCCCTGCTGGAGACACCCGAGTTCACCGGGTACGGCCTCGGGCAGACCGTCTTCGCGGCAGGCCTGTGGATGGCACCCGGCGGCTTGACGATGATGCTGTTCGCCCCGGTGTCGGGGTTGCTCATCAACAAGATCGGCGCGAAGTACACCCTGGCCATCGGCGCCACCGTGCTGGGCGCCGGTTATCTTGTCGCCTTCTTCCTGATGAACTCGGCCTGGCAACTCGCGCTGGCATCGATCATCGGTTCCGCGGGCGTGGGTATCGGTTACGCGGCCATGCCGACCCTCATCATGGGCTCGGTGCCCATCACCGAGGCCGGTGCCGCGGTCGGACTCAACGGCCTGATGCGGTCCATCGGCACCACCGTCGCCTCCGCGGTGATGGCGCTCGTCCTGGCGAGTTCGACGACCGAGTACTTCGGCCGCGACTTCCCCGACCAGTCAACCTTCCACTGGTGCTTCGTGATCGCCGCCGCGGCAGCGTTCATCGGTGTCGCGATCACCCTGTGCATCCCGACCGCACGTCCGACAGCCGGCCCCCAAGCCGTGCGCCTCGCAGGCGATCAGCGCGTCGCAGCCGAGGCCTGAGATTCGACGGCCGTCTCCGACGGGGTGTGCTGCACGGGGCAGCCTTTCGCAAAGGTGCCCATCTTGTCGATCTGGAAACCGTTGGGGTAGCTCCGGATTCGCGGCATGTCGTGCACGTACTGCGGCTTGCGGCGGGACGGCAGGAACGACAGCAGCCGCGCCCTGGCCTTCAGTGCGCCACGCGACACCTTCCGTGCGATCTCGCCGGGATCCCGATAACCGAACGCCTCGATCAGGGGTTCGTCCATCAACGACCGGCTAAACACGTCGACGCCGCGTGCGGCGAAGCCGGGATAGAACGACGCCATCAGCTCCATCGTCGCATCCGCCACCCGCCGCGCGCCGGCGTCGAAGGCGAAGTGTTGCGCCTCGTAGGTGTCCATGAAATCGGCGAAGTCGTCGTAGGTGGTCGGGATGTCCTTGATGCCCATGTGCTTTCCCAGCGACTGGTAGTAGCGCACGGATGCCAAGATCTCGCCGTCGGTGAGGTCGCGCCAACCGAAATCGGCCAGCCACCTGCGCGGTACGACCACGAATGTGGACAGGACGTAACGGAAGTCGTCGTTGGAGATGTCGTACATGTGGTGCATCTGGTTGATCCGACGGATGGCGCTCTTTCCGCGCGCACTGTCGAATCCCTCGATCAGCGGCACCTCGAGCAGGATGCTCGTGTCGTCGTAGCGCTTCTGGGTGGACTCGGTGAAGGCGGCGGTCTCGTCGAGCAGTCGGCCGATGCTCGGTACGGCGTAGGTCCGGAAGAGCGCAAAGCTGAGTGCCTGGTTGATGTCCCACGGGAACTCGAGCGTCGACAGGTTGCGATAGATCTCGGTGTAGTCGGTCTCGGGATTCAACCCGGCATTCGGATGATTCTTGCGGGGATTCACCATGCGCACTGCGGTCTCCTTCGTCGCGTCCACAAAGCGTAAGTGAACTTATTGTTTTGTGCAACAGGTCACATCTACACTGAGTGGGTGGAATCGACGGAACGGCGGCGGACGACGCCCTCGCACACTGCCAAGGTTCGCTACCTCGAGGCCGGGCTGCTGATCCTCGCCGAACAGGGGCATGCCGGGCTCAAGCTCGCGACGGTCTGCGGTTCGGTGGGCGCAACGACCGGGTCGTTCTATCACGCTTTTCCCAGCTGGGGCACGTACACCGCGGCTCTGATCCGATACTGGCGCGCCGAGAAGAGCCAACGATTAATCGCCGACGCGACCTCCGTCGCCGACCCGCTGGAACGTCTCACCTTCCTCACCGGCATCGCGTTGCGATTGCCCCACGACACCGAGGCCGCCATCCGCGTCTGGGCCGACCGCGACCCCGAGGTGCGCGCGATCCAGGCCGAGGTCGACGAGGAACGCCGCAGCTACATCGCCGACACCCTGGCCGCCGTCACCGGCGATCGGGAGCAGGCCGAACTGCACTCGAGAGCCGCCATGTACCTGCTCGTCGGCTACGAGAACGGCTCGCAACGATCCCTCCGGGCACTCGACTGGGCCCTGCAGAGCCTGCTCTCCCAGGTGCTCGCCGAATCCGGACTGACTGCGGCCCCACCCCAATAGGTCGCCTATCGCCCGAGGATCACGTCGACCGCGCGGGCGGCGCTCTGGCACGCGCCCTCCATGGTCGTGGTCCAGTCGGTCCGGGTCCAGTCACCGGCCAGAGCGAGACCGCGTACCGCGGTGCGTTGGTCGGGACGAATGCCCGCGGTGCCGGGTCGTTGCGCGAATGTCGATTTCGGCATGCGCACCACATGGCTGTGAATCACCTTGGCGCCCTTGGCACCCGGATAGTATTTGCGCAGCATGTCCATCTGGATGTCGGTGATCTCGACATTGGACTTCTGTGTCAGCTCGTAGGCGGCCGACACCGTCGTCGAATAGAAGTGGTTCTCCGTGGCGTCGCGGCCATGCATCCGCTGGCGGTCCCAAACCTGTTCCAGGACACCCTCTCCCCCGTAGAGGATCTCGCCCCAGTCCGACATCCCGATCGAGCGGTCGAGGTAAAGATTGACACTCACGATCGGCACCGGAGTCAGGGCTTGCGCTGCGGCATAGATCTTTTCGTGACCGGGCACCTGGTCCAGCAGACCGGCGATGTTCCAGACCGGGACCGCGCAGACGACGGCATCGGCAGCGATGTGTTCGCCGCCGACCAGCGTCACACCGGTCACGGCCCCGTCGGCGACATCGACGGACGAGACGACGGCCCGGTGTCGGACGTCGACACCCGCGTCGGCAAACTTCTTCTCCGCGCCATCGATGAACAGGGTGTCGAGATCGACTGTGGGATAACCGATCGAGATCGGCGTCTTGGTTGCACGGGCCCGTCGCATGCCGGTCACCAACAGGCCTGCGGGCACCTTGGCCGAGGAGATGTCGGGCTTGTCGCCGGTCAGTCCGATCACGATGCCGTCCCACAGCGCGTCGCGTGCCGATTGGGGCATACCGATGCGGCGGAACCATTCGTCGGCGGTGACGTCGTCGAGCCACGCCGGTTGTCGTAGTGCCTGCCGGATCAGTGTCGCCTGCGCCCGCGCGGTCCGCAGTTTGTCCAACCCCTTCACACCCGGCAGGTCACCGAGCGCCGTCCGCAGGCCGGACACTCCCGAGAACGACGACGTGCGGGTTTCCCCGCCGGGCATCCGCATCGTCATGTGACCCGGAAACGCCACATGCTTGCGGGTGCCGACACTGTCCAGATACCGCATCAGGTGCTCGTAGCCGCTGGCGAAGACGTGTTGCCCGTTGTCGGGTACGTCGTCGACCGCGGCCAGCGGCATCGAGATGGTTCGACCACCGAGCGATCCCCGACGCTCCAGCAACGTCACCCGATGACCGGCTTCGGCGAGCCACACCGCCGACGCCAGACCCGCCAGTCCTCCACCCACGACCACACAATGCATGGACCGAGGGTAATTGTCAGGCGTGACCGAAGCGAGACGAATCGGTATGAATCGTCTCAACCACTCGAAGGGTCGCCCTGGTCCCGGCATGATCGCGTTCCGGGGTGTCGGCGCCGGAGATCAGATCGGCGAATCGTCGTATCTCGTGCTCCATGTTGTTGTGCGGCACGTCGAGCTCGTAGTCGCGCTGCACACCGTCGAGGCTGGTCACCGTGGCTGTTCGCGGTTCGGCGACGTGGTCGAAGGTGATGGTGCCGCGCTCTCCCTGAATCTCGTTGACGCGGTTCGACGCGGTGATCTTCGAGTAGGACAGATCCACAATGAAGCCGTCGTAGATTGCGAGCGCGGCCCCTGCTCCATCTGCACCACCGGGAATGGGGATCGCTGCACCGAGCACCCGGTCGGGTTCGCCGAAAAGGTGGATCATCGCGGCGATCGGATACACCCCGAGGTCGTATAGCGCACCGCCGGCCAGCGCGGGGTCGAAGATGTTGACGCGCTCACCGGCGAGTACTTTGTCGTAGCGCGCCGACCGCTGGCAGTAGGCAAACGATGCTCGACGCAACACGCCGATCTCGGGAAGCAGTTCGGCCAGCGCAGCCATTGCCGGGTCGTACACATTGCGGATCGCCTCCAGCACGATGACGTCTGCCGCCGACGCCGCCGCCGCCAGCTCGTCGAACTCTGCGACGGTCGGAAATGCGGGCTTCTCGACGAGGACGTGCTTGCCCGCACCGATCGCCTGGAGCGCCTGGTCGTGATGAATGCCGTTGGGAGAGGCGATGTACACGGCGTCGACGTCGGCCGACGCGAGCAATCCGTCGAGATCGGCACTCGACTGCGCAATCCCCGTCTCGGCGGCGAACTGCGCTGCGTGTTCGGAGTTGCGCGAGTAGGCGGTCGCGACCTGCACTGCCGGCACCTGCGCAGCAGCGTCGAGGAAGGTACGGGTGATGGTCGACGTCCCGATGGTGGCGATGCGGATCATGTGGTCAATTGTTGCCCTCACGAGGCCGACACTCACCGACGTTCTCCGAATTCAGCGCACGCCCAGCCCGAAGAAGTCGGCGATCGCGGCGGTGGCGTCGAGTGCAGCGGGCTGCGATGCCGATCGAGAACCCGGCCATTCGTGCCCACCACCGGCAACGGTGATGAGCTCGACCGTACGTCCGGCACGGCATCGCGCCGTCGAGATCGTCAGACGTCCCGACCTGCCGATCCTCGGGGGCGCGCACCGATCGGCGTTGCGCCACAACGCATTGTCGGCAGCCACGGACAGTCCGTTCACCCGAGCCCCGCCACCTCCGAAGGGCAGTCCCGGTCCGCCGCGATACGGGACCCGTGGGTCGGCATCGCCATGGATGTGCAGAACGGATGTCGGGGCGGGTGACGAGCACCGGCTGACGATGGTGCCGGCCACGACAGCCACGGCCGCAAACAGATTGGTCTGGCACGCAAGGCGATAGGTCATCATGGCACCGTTGGACATGCCGGTCACGTAGATGCGCCGCGGGTCGATCGAGGTCCTCTTGGACACGTCCGCGACGACCGCACGAATGAATCCCACGTCGTCGACGTTGCGCTGTTGCGCAGGACCACAACAGGTTCCGGCATTCCACGACCGTCGGAATCCGTCGGGATAGGCAACCACGAATCCCCGACGCTGCGCCTGTGAGTCCCACCCATAGGCCCGCTGCGCCTGGCGGGCCGAACCGTATCCGCCATGCAGCACCACGACGAGCGGTGCGGCACCTGGGCGCGATCGGGGCACGAACAGCTGATACTGACGCTCGAGCCCACCATGATTCAGCTGGTGCGACGAGCGGCCGGTCGGGGCGGCAGCCGCGTTCGACGGAACCATCAGGAGTGCCGCAAGCACGGCGAGGCAGACCACGGCGCAAGCATGGCGAGATCGGGTGAGGACCATACGAACCATTTTGACAAGATACTTGCCTAAATGCAACGCCTCTCCTGAGCCGAGGTGCCCCTACCGCTCCCTGAGGTGCGAGGAGCGAAAGCGACGAGCCTCGAAGGGCTGGTGAGACAACAATGTCGTCTCACCAGAGGCTTCGAGGCTCGCAGGCTCGCACCTCAGCCATCGGGACGGCCCTGCTCAGCCAGCGGGAGGGCGCGGATGCATCTAGGAGGCGGCGGAGACCTCTTCCCGATTTGAAAGACTGATCGCATGCAGTTGCCCCCGCGTACGACACCGGCGCTCGTCCAGGCGCTGGCGCGTCGTGCCGGGCCACGGGTTGCGGCGGCATTCGCCGAAGCGGGACTCGACGGCGTCACCCCTGCGCAGGCGGTCGCGCTGGTTCCGCTGGTGGAGTCGCCGCGTCACGCATCGGATCTGGCCGAGATCAACGGTGTCAGCCGGCAAGCCGTCGCCCAAGCCCTCACCGCACTTGAGAAGGGCGGCTACGTTCGGCGGGTCACCGACCCGGACGACGCGCGCGCAAAGCTCATCGAACTCACCGACCGGGGATGGCTGGCTCTGCGCACCATGCGTCGAACGGCATTGGAAGTGGAGCGGGAGTGGGAGGCGACGCTCGGAGCCGAGGACGCAGCCACGTTCCGGGCCCTCCTGAGTCGCTTGCTCGACACGTCTACGTGAAATACGACGCGTACTGCGCATACGGGACCTGCCCAGTGGCGCTTGCCTTGATCGCTCGGGCCACGGCCGGCGGGATCGGGGCCCAGTACGCGGGCATCGCCGCTGCGATGTCGGGCTTCACGATGTAGAGCAACACGAAGTTGACCAGCCACAGTGGCGGCGCCATCGACATACCGACCGTCGCGGTGCGACCGTTCTTGGTGTTGGTGACGAGCTGCGCCTCGCCCGAGATCTGCTGCGAGAAAAACCCAAACGGTAGTTCTGCCGTGTAGGCCGACCGATAGAGCGCTTCCAGGGAGCGCCGCGCACCATTCGCCCGCATCCAGTTCCCGACATAGCCGCCGGGCGCGATGAGCGTGTTCACCTGGCGAGTCGGAGCACTGGCATTCGCCGGACTCTGCAACATGCCGCTCTTGGTGACGTAGAGGCCGTAGCTGCCCAGGATGGAACCGCCGAAACCGGGGCGCCCGTTGGTGTTCGTCAGGATACCCAGACAGGCATCGATGATCTTGGCAGACTGCTTCGACCCACCCACGCCGCTGCCCGTGACGAAATCGCGATACTGTTTCTCGCTCAACGCGTCGGCCGGCGTCAATCCCAGGCCGCGTGCGATCCGTTCCGCGGCCTGACGACCCACGGGTCGGTTCAGCTGACCGGGCGACGTCAACTTCGCCGGCGCGTAGGGAAGGTAGCGCTCCGGCCCGGCGAATGGTTGCGCAAAACCTGTGTCCTGCGTCTGCGCACGAGGCGGTGCCCCGTGCGCCGACGGAGAGATCACGAGGGGAATCGCGCACATCGTCATGATGAGCGGGACGATGATGACACTGCGAAGTCTGCGCGACGGGCGAACTGGCATGGCGAACCATACCAACGCTCACCAACGCGGACAGGTGTTCTCGAAACTCGGGTCGATCGACTTCATGTAACCGGTGTCGTCGCGATCGCGCACACCGCAATCCAGGTACTGCTGATGCAGCCGCTCCAGCGCGGCCTCGTCGACCTCGACACCGAGCCCAGGGCCGGTCGGCACCGGCACCGCCCCGTCGACAAAACCGAGCACACCCGGCTTCACCACATCCTCGGTCTTCCACGGCCAGTGGGTGTCACACGCATAGGTGAGATTCGGTGTGGCGGCGGCCAGATGGGTCATCGCGGCCAGGCTGATGCCGAGATGGGAGTTGGAGTGCATCGACAGGCCCATCCCGAAGGTGTCGCAGATTCCGGCGAGCAGTCGCGATCGCTGCAGACCACCCCAATAGTGATGATCGGACAGCACCACCGACACCGAATTCTTGCGCATGGCCGGCTCGAGATGATCGAAGGCGACGACGCACATGTTGGTCGCGAGCGGCATCTTGGCCTCGGCGGCCACCTCGGCCATCCCATCGAGTCCCGGTGTGGGGTCTTCGAGATACTCGACCACGCCGTCGAGTTCGGCGGCCACCTTGATCGACGTGTCGACGGTCCAGGCCGCATTGGGGTCGAGTCGCAGTGGCACATCAGGGAATTCGGCGGCCAAGGCCTTGATCGCCGCGACTTCCTCATCCGGCGGGAAGACGCCGCCCTTGAGTTTGATTGCGGTGAAGCCGTACTCGTCGATCATGCGATGCGCTTGGCGGATCAGCCCACCGGGCTCGATCGCCTCACCCCAGCTGTCGTCGACTCCGCCGGGATGACCGGCCCATTTGTAGAACAGGTAGGCGCTGAACGGGACCCGATCGCGCACCGCGCCGCCGAGCAAGTCGCTGACGGGTCGTCCGAGGGTCTTGCCCTGCACGTCGAGACACGCGACCTCGAAGGGCGAGAACACCCGGTCGGTGGTGCTGGCGGTGGTGATCATGCCGGCGACGCCGTCACCGCCGGTCACCGAGAGCTGACCGATCCGATCGTCGATGGTTGCGCGTATCAGGTTGAGGGAGAACACATCCAACCCGATGATTGCTTCCGCGGCGGCTTCCATCCGGGTGATGTGCGCAGTATCGGCATACGTCTCGCCGACTCCCTGCAGACCGCCGGCGGTATCGATTCGGATGATCGCCCGCAACGCATACGGCTGGTGCACACCAACGGTGTTCAGCAATGGCGGGTCGACGAATGCCACGGGTGTGACGGTGACGCCGGTGATGACTGTCGGTTGCATGGGACCGGCTGCCTCAGACGGCCGCGCTGGTGGCCAGCGAACCGGCCAGGACGGCACGACCAGCGGCGGTGATTCGTTCGAGTTCCGCGCGATGCTCGTCGGTGAGTCCGACGAGAGGTGCGCGTACTGGTCCGGCGTCGATACCTTCCATGGTCACGCCCTCCTTCACCAGCGACACCGCATACCCGGGAACCTTGTTGCGCAGGCGCACGAGTGGGTGGAAGAAGTCCCGCAGCAACGCCTCGGTGAGTTCGGTGTTGCCGGTTTCCAGCGAGTTGTAGAACGCGAGGGCCAGTTCCGGCGCGAAGGCGAAGGTCGCCGACGAGTACAGGGTCACGCCGATGGCGCGGTAGGCCTGCTGGGTGATCTCGGCGGTCGGCAGGCCGTTGAAGAACAGGAACTCCTTGCCGGAATCTGCCAAGGCAGCCTTCACGGCGATCACGATCCGCGACACGTTGTCGAGATCGCCTGTGCCGTCCTTGAATCCGATGACGGTGGGCAGCTGGGCGACCTTGATCGCGGCGGCTTCGTCGAAGACCGCGTTGCCACGGTTGTAGACGATGACCGGCAGGTCGGTGGTCGATGCGACGGCGCGCGTGTACTCGACGAGTCCGGCCGGCGGCATGGTGACGAGATACGGTGGGAGCAAAAGGATTCCGTCGGCACCATTCGCCTTGGCACTGGCCGCGAATTCCTTGGCCTGGACCAGCGAACCGCCGGCACCGGCGAACACCGGCACCCGACCGCCGACGGTCTCGACGGTGCGGCGCACGATCTCGCCGAACTCGCGCAGGCCGAGCGCATGGAATTCGCCGGTGCCGCAGGCGACGAAGACGCCGCCGGGGCCGGCTGCGACACCGCGGTCGATGTGCTCGACGAGACGGTCGTAGTCGACCTCGCCGTCGGGGCCGAAGGGTGTGACGGGGAAGAACAGTACGCCGTCAAGCATGGTGAGCTCCTTGAATTTCTGTGTGTGGTCAGTCGCGGGTGAGTTCGCCGTCGATGCGGCGCCAGATGTGTTCGGGGTTGCCGTCGGCGATGGCGGCAGGCCGCAGGGCGTCGGGGACGTCCTGATAGGCAACGGGTCGCAGGAATCGTTCGATCGCCAGCGATCCGACGGAGGTGGTCCGGCTGTCGGAGGTCGACGGATACGGCCCGCCGTGCACCATCGCGTGCCCCACCTCGACGCCGGTGGGCCAGCCGTTGAACAGGATTCGACCGGCCTTGAGTTCCAGATCGCTCACGAGGTCGGCGGCGGCGGCGTGATCGCCGTCGGCCGCATGGACGGTCGCCGTCAGCTGGCCTTCCAGCTTGGTGGTGACCTCGCGCACCTGCTGCTGGTCTCGGCATTTGACGATCAGGCTCGACGCTCCGAAGATCTCGTCCTGCAACTCGGATGACGCGAGGAAGGTGTCGGCGTCGGTGGCGAACAATGCCGCACGGCATGCGTTGGGGCCATCGGGCTGTTCACCTCGCGCCACCACCGTTGCCGCCTTGTCGAATTCGTCGACGCCGGCGGAGTACGACCGCGCGATGTTCGGCGTCAGCATCGGGGTCGGACTACAGGCGGCCACGGCCTGGGCAGCGGATTCGATGAAGGTGTCCAGGTCGGGGCCGTCGACCGCGATCACCAGGCCGGGGTTGGTGCAGAACTGTCCCGAACCCATCGTCAGCGAACCGACGAAGGCCTTGCCGAGACCCGCAGCATCCGCACGGAGTGCGCCCGCCAGTGGATACACCGGATTGATCGAGCTCATCTCCGCGTAGACCGGGATCGGCTCGGGGCGGGCTGCCGCTGCACGAACGAGAGCTGTACCACCCGAACGAGATCCGGTGAAGCCGACGGCCTTGATGTTCGGGTCGGTGACCAGCGCGACACCGAGTTCCGAACCCGCGCCGTACAGGAGGGAGAAGGTGCCCGCAGGCATGCCGGTGGCCGCGATAGCGGCGGTGATGGCCTGGCCCACCAGTTCCGAGGTTCCCGGATGGGCGTCATGGGCCTTCACCACGACCGGGCAGCCGGCGGCCAGGGCCGAGGCCGTGTCGCCGCCGGCGACGGAAAACGCGAGGGGAAAGTTGCTGGCGCCGAACACCGCCACCGGCCCGAGGGGGATGCGGCGCTGGCGGATGTCGGGACGGGGCAACGGCGTCCGGTCCGGCAGCGCCGGGTCGATACGTGCGCCGTGCCAGCTGCCCTCCCGCAGCACGCTCGCGAAGAGCCGCAACTGCCCGCTGGTGCGGCCGACCTCACCGGTGATCCGGGCGGCGGGGAGTCCGGTCTCGGCGGTTGCCCGCTCGACCAGCTCGTCGCGTGCCGCGTCGACGTTGTCGGCGATGGTGTCCAGGAAGTGCGCACGGTCGGCCGAGGTGGTGTTGCGGTACGGGCCGAACGCCTGCCACGCGGCCGCGGTCGCGCGTTCGACGTCGGCGGCATCGCCATGCCCGTACGCGGGCGTCAGCAGTTTGTCGGTTGCCGGATTCACGGCCTGGATCGCCCGGCCGGTTCCGGTGACGTACTCACCGGCGATGATCATCTGCCCGGTCAGTGTCCCGGTCCGTTCTGCGGTCGTCATCTGTGTCTTCCTTCGCCGATTCGTCGACTGTGCGGTGGTGGAGTGGCGCCGATCGCGGTGGGGATCGCTCGCCGCGATCGGTGCCATGTTCTGACGGTAAGTCCGGTTATCCATTCATGTCCAAGTCAAATTCAGTGCCCATCGATGCTTACACCGTATCGACCTAGGTCGCAGGGTTACTACCCGCCGGCGGCCACACAATTCGATCCAGCGGCCGGCCGTCGACGAGGCGTCGGATGTTGTCGGCGACATCGTGTACCCGCCCGACGAACGTCTCGGCACTCACTCCCGAAGTGTGCGGCGTCATCAACAGATTCGGCAGCTGCGCGAAGGGCAGGTCCGACGGTTCGGCGCGATCGCCACCGGCGGGGTATCGATACCAGACGTCGATCGCCGCGCCTCCGATGACGTTGTCTCGCAACGATTCGTACAGATCTCGTTCAGCGATGAGGGGCCCGCGACCGACATTGATCAGAATCCCGTCGGACCCGAGACAGGACAGTTCCTCGGCGCCGATCATGCCCTCGGTGCGTTCGTTCAGCGGCGCCGAGACCACCACCACGTCCGACTCGTGCATGAGCCGCTTGAGCTCGTCGGTGTTCGAATACCATTCCAGGCCAGCAGGTTCGGTGATACGACCGGACCCGGTGACTGCACAACCACGGGCAGCGAAGGCAGCGAACAACTCCGCGCTGCGCCGGCCGATGTGACCAAAGCCCACATAACCGATCATCGCGTTGCGCAGCGTGTGTGGCTGCGCCAGACCGTCGCGGTAGACCGAGGTCGCCCAGTTGTTCCTGCGCAGTTCTGCATCCTGGCGCAGGAGGCCGCGTCGCAGCATCACCGCGGACGAGACCACGTACTCGGCGATCGCATCCTCGTGATGAAACGTGTTGGCCACCATGGTGCCGGCCGGCAAGTCCGCGGTACTCACCTTGTCGGTGCCCGCCCCGACCGCATGCACGAGTCGCAGTCCCGTACCGGCTCTCGCCATGGCCGGAGTCACCCGCCCGCCGATGTACACATCTGCGTCGCCGATGTCGTCGACCAGACGGCTCTCGTCAAAACTCTCGTGCCAGGAGAACTCTAGATCTGCCGTGTCGAGCAGAGACAGAAAGAGTTCCTTGTGTGGCAGTACGTTTCGTTCACCAATGACGACCTTCACGGCAACTCCTTGAAGAATAGGATCTGCTGCCCGATGAGCAGCAACGCACCGATCGTCGACACCACGATGGACACGGTGCGCAACCGCTTGGCGTCGAGCAGGCGATTCACGTAGCGGGATGCGAAGTAGCCGACCACGACTGCCGGAATGAGTACGACAAACGCCACCGCGATCTCCCGATGGAGGTGACCCGCAGCCGCCAAGGCACCCAGCGACATGAGACTGCCCACCAGGAAGAACGCGCTCATATTGCTGCGCACGCGGGCACCTTCGGAGCCCGACATCACCAAGGCCATCGGCGGTCCGCCGATCGAGGTGGCGGTACCGAGCAAGCCCGACGCGGCCCCCGCGGTGGCCAGCGCACGCCGACGCGGACGCGGTTGCCAGCCCAGCGCGGCAAGGACCACACCGCCGAGCACCACACCGGCAAGCATCAGCGCCAGTCCGCGCTCGGGAAGCCAAACCAGCAGCAGTGCACCGGCGATGGTGCCCGGGATTCGTCCGACCAACGCCCATCCCGTGCCACGCAGGTCGAGCGCTTCCCGCTCTTTCACCACCACCATCAGCGTGACCACGGTGGCCGACGCGATGAGCGTGCCCGGCAACAACTCTGGCGCCACCAGGGCCACCACCGGCGCTGCGAGCATGCCCATGCCGAAGCCGATCGACGCCTGCATACACGCGGCGAGGCACACCGTCACGGTCACCACGGCCAGGATGGCCACGGTCATGCGACCGCGGGCGTCCCGAGGGCGACGCGACCACGCGGGTGATAGCACTCGGCGACGTGGCCGGCGTCGGCCAGATCGTCCACGATCGGCGGCAACTGCGTCGCGCAGATGTCGGTGGCATGCGCGCATCGGGTCCGGAATCGGCAGCCCGACGGCGGGTTCAGCGGCGACGGAACCTCACCCGACAACAGGATCCGTTCGCGACGGTGCGTCGCATCCAGTGACGGCGCCGCCGACATCAGGGCTTCGGTGTACGGGTGCGCCGGATGATCGAAAACCGATTCGGTGCTGCCGGTTTCGACGATCCTACCGAGGTACATCACAGCGACGCGGTCGGCGACGTGCCGCACCACCGACAGGTCGTGCGAGATGAAGATATAGGAGATGTCGAGTTCATGTTGAAGGTCGTTGAGCAGGTTGAGAACCTGCGCCTGTACCGACAGATCGAGTGCCGAGACCGGCTCGTCGCAGATGATCACCTCGGGGTTGAGCGCGAGCGCGCGCGCAATCCCGAGTCGCTGACGCTGGCCGCCGGAGAACTCCTGGGGGCTACGGTGTTCGTCGCTGGGTCGCAGACCGACCAGATGCAGCAGCTCGCGAACGCGGGCTGCGCGATCCCGCTTGCGCGGGTACAGATCTCGATGCGTACGCCACGGTTCGGAGATGATCTCGGCCGCGTTCATGCGCGCGTTCAGTGATGCGTACGGGTCTTGGAAGACCATCTGCACCTTGCGTCGTAGAGCAACCAGGTCCTTGCCCTTGAGCCGGTACGGATCGGTGCCGTCCCAGCGCACGGTACCGTCGTCGGGCCGCTCGAGCATCATCAGAGTGCGTGCGAGTGTGGACTTGCCGCAGCCGGATTCACCGACCAGACCGAGGGTCTCCCCCTTGCGCAGGTCGAGGTTGATGCCGTCGAGCGCGCGGAGCTGCTTGCGCCCAGACTTTCCCGACACCGTGAATGTCTTGCCGACGTCACGGACTTCGAGGACCTGGGCTGGGTCGCGTTCAGACTGTTGTTCAGGCATTGCTGGTCTCCTCCGGGAAATGGCAGGCTGCTTTGCGGCCTTCACCTACCGATTGCAGAGTCGGTCGTTCTTGGACGCATCGTCCGCGTGCCAGTGGGCAGCGCGCCTGGTAGACGCAGCCGGTCGGGATCGAGTGCAGGTCCGGTGGTGTCCCGCCGATGGACTTGAGATCGGCACCGCGCTCGGCGCTCACCGGGACCGAGTCGAGCAGCCCCTTCGTGTAGGGATGCTTGGGATTGCCGAACACCTCGGCAACCGTGCCGGTTTCGACGACGTTGCCGGCGTACATGATCGCCACCCGGTCGGCCTGTTCGGCCACCAGGGCCAGGTCGTGGGTGATGAGTACCACCGCCATGTCGTGTTCGGTGCGCAGCCGCGCGAGCAGCGCCATGATCTGCGCCTGGACGGTGACGTCGAGCGCGGTCGTCGGCTCGTCGGCGAGAAGTACCTTGGGGCTCAGGGCAACCGCCATCGCGATCAGCAGCCGCTGCCGCATACCGCCGGAGAACTGATGGGGGTAAGAGTCGATGCGCGTCTCCGGTTCCGGAATCCCGACGTGGCGCATCAGTTCGATGGCCTCATGGCGCGCCTGCTTGCGGCACATCTTGCGGTGGATGCGAAACGGTTCGGCCAGTTGGGTTCCCACCGTGTAGACGGGATTCAGTGCCGTGAGCGCGTCCTGGAAGACGATGGCCAGTTCGGTGCCGGCCATGTCGCGGCGTTTGCCGGCTGACGCGGTCACCAGGTCGACGTCGTCGAGGTTGATGGAGCCGTCGGAGATCTCCGCGATGGGGTCGAGCAGACCGACCAGCGCTTGCGCGGTCATCGACTTGCCGCAGCCCGATTCTCCGAGGAGAGCGAGGGTCTCGCCGCGTCGGGCCAGGAAAGAGACGTGGTCGACGGCCCGCACGGTCCCGGTCGGCGTGCGCAGATCGACGGTCAGGTCGGAAACCTCAAGGGCGACAAGTTCGTCCGTGCGCGATTTCCGGTCAAGGGTGGGTGCACTCATCGCACGGCCTTTCGTGAGGAGAAGAAGCGCTTACGGGCTTTGGGGGTGGTCAGGCGCCAGCGCTGACCGGGATCGGTGGCAATGCGAGCCCATGCCGCGAGGATCGTCGCCGAGACCGTCGTGACGACGATGGCCAGACCGGGGAAGAACGAGAGCCACCACGCGGTCTGTAGGTACGTCCGGCCCTGCGACACCATCAGACCCCAGCTCACCTCGGGCGGCTGGATGCCGATGCCCAGGAACGACAGTGACGATTCGGCGAGCATCACGTAGCAGAAGTCGAGCGTAGCCACGGTCAACAAGGTCGGCAGCAGGATGGGAAGCACGTGACCGCGCAGGATGCGCCCACTACTGGCGCCGAATGTTCGTGCGGCGTCGACGAAGACGCGGCTCTGCAGTTCGGCGGATTCGGCGCGGGCGGTGCGCAGGTAGATCGGGATGCGGGTGATGGCCAGGACCGCAACGATGTTGGCCGCGCTCGGCGAGAACACGTAGAGGATGACCACTGCCAGCAGCAACGACGGGAAGCTCATGATGACGTCTGCGACGCGCATGGCGAAGGTTTCCCGCCAGCCCCGGTGATAGCCGGCCCACATGCCGATCGCCGAGCCGATGACGCACGAGATCACCACCGCGGGAACGGACACCATCAGCGTGGTCTGGCAGGCCACCACCAACCGCGCGAACATGCTGCGGCCGAGGGGGTCGGTGCCGAGGAAGTTCATCGCGCCGGTGTCGAGGTTGAACGGCGGCAGATTCGACTCGTCGAGGTTCTGCTCGGTCGCGGCGTCGCCCACCAGCCATGGGCCGAAGATCGCCGTGAACAGGGCGATCCCGAGGATCACCGCGGCCACGGTGGCGAGCTTGTCCCGCAAGAGAAGTCGCCACAACGGCAACTTGCTCGACGGCACCTTCTTGGCGGCGACCGAGTCGCCCATCGGGTCGGTCGACGCGACAGGGCTGGTCGGGTCGAGGGGTTCGGTGACGATCGACATCTGGGTCCTCCTAGACCTTTAGACCGTGGCCTTGTCACGAACACGCGGGTCGAGAAGCGCCAACCCGGCGTCGATGGCGATGTTCAGGATGAAAATGCTGACGGCAGTGAGCAGTACGGCCGCCTGCAGGACTGCGAAGTCGCGCTGCAAGATGGAGTCGATCATCAGCTTGCCGATGCCGGGCCACCCGAAGATGGCTTCCACCACCACGGCACCGTTGATCAGTCCGACGGCGAGGTCGCCGGCGACGGTCAGCGCGGGTGCGGCGGCGTTGCGCAGGGCGTGGTGGGTGACGACCCGTAGGTCGCCGGCGCCTTTACTGCGCGCCACCTTCACGTAGGGGGCCGACAGCGCCGACACCATGGCCCCGCGCACCACCTGCGTCAGCACGCCGAGCGGCCGGATCATCAGGGTCGCGATGGGCAGTACCCAGGCGAGCATCCCACCGGTGCCCGACGTCGGCAGCCATCCCAGCACGACCGCGAAGATCCAGATGCCGGTGATCGCGAACCAGAAATCGGGGACGCTCGCCGCGGTCATCGACAGCAGACTCGAGAAGCGGTCGGCCAACGAGTTGGGTCGGTAGGCGGCCCAGCATCCGATGATGACCGAACCGAGGATCGACAGCACCAGCGTCATGAAGGCCAGCTGCAGGGTCGCCGGAAATGCCTTGAGCGCCATGGCCGCGGCATCCTGGCCGGTCTTGAGGGACTCGCCGAAGTCGAGATGGAGGACGCCGGAGAAGTAGTCGACCATCTGTTGCCACATGGGTTTGTCGAGCCCATTGGCGGCCGCGAACTCGGCGCGCTGCTCGTCGGTCGCGGAGACCGGCAGGTAGAGATTGGTGGGATCGCCGGTCAGTCGCGCCATGAAGAACACGCCGAACAGGACGATGATCAGCGGGATGAGGCTGGTGAACATCCGGCGTCGGAGGAAGGTGAACATCGTGGGCCTTATCTTGTTCGTGACTGTCGCTGATCAGTCGTTGTCGGAATCGGCGTGGGTCATCTCGGCCAGACGCATCTCGTCACCGGTCGCCGAATTCGGCTTGTAGGAAACCTTTTTCGACTTGGCGAGGACCGCTTGCATGTGCGCGATGTAGGCGTACTGGCGGATCTGGATCGGTTCGTTGGCGAGGACCTGCGCCAGCGCGGCCTGTCGGGGCGGGCCGGTGAGTGCCTCCGCAGCGCGGATCTCCCGGTCGTAGGCGGCGGTGCCGAAGGTGCTCTGATACCCGTCGGACAGCATGTACTGATCGAGGGTGAACTGTGTGTCACCGGCCTGATTGCCGTGCATGATCATGAGCAGGACGGGTCCTGAGCCGGCAACGAACGGCCTTGTCTGGTACTGCATCTGACCGGAGGTGTCCATCATCTCGATCTTCACGTCGAGCCCGATCTTGGAGAGGGTGTATTGAATGTTCTCAATGGTCTCGTTGATCTTGGGGAACTGACCCGTGCGCCCGATCAGACGGATCTGCCGGTCGACGGGGACGCCGGCGGCACGCGCGTCGTCGATGAGACTCTTCGCCCTGTCGAGGTCGTATGGCGTCGGTGTCAACGTGTCGTTGTAACCGACGATGCCCTTGCCGACGAGTTGGGCGGCGGGCGTACCAAGATTCTGGAACAGCGCCTTGACGATCCCGGCGCGATTGATCGAGAGGTCGATGGCCTCGCGGACGCGGAAGTCGTTGAGCGGGGCGTCGGTGCCCTGCATGCGCAGTGCGGTGGTCTCGTTGTTGGTGTAGGCGATACCGAGGTCGCCCGCGCCGTCCTCGGGACCCAACTGGGTCGCGATGTCGGCCTCGTCGTTGGCGACCATCGCGGCACGCACGCTGCCCTCGGTACGCCACTGGTACACGGCCCGCGTGTATTGCGGCGCCTGTCCGTGGTAGTTCGGATTGGCCTTCAAAACGATTCGCTGGCCGGAATCCCAGAAGTCCACCATGTACGGCCCGGTGCCGACGGGTTCGCGGACCTTGTCACCGGCATCGGTGGTGCGCGGAACCATCTCGATGAACGAAACGCGCAGCGGCAGAATGGGGTCCGGCGCTTCTGTGCGGAGTTCGACGGTCTTGGCGTCCGGGGTGGTGACCTCGATCTTGCTGTCGTCGAACACATATCCATTGACGTCGCAGCCGATCGCACCGTTGAACGTCCGCTTGATCGAGAACGCCGCGTCCTCGGCGGTGAACGGAGCACCGTTGCTGAACTTCACCCCGTCGACCATGGTGAACCGCCACACATTGGGTTCGACCTGCTTCCAGGAACTCGCCAGCTTCGGCAGCAGCGTTCCGCTGTTGGGATCGCGCTCGATCAGCGGTTCGGTGATGTTGGACCGCACCACCACACCGGTCGCGGTGAGCGAGGCGTCGCACGGCTCCAGCGTCGGCGGCTCCTGCGGGAGCACGATGCGCAGCGTGTTGGGGCTCGCGCTCTCGCTCTGGGTCGTGTTGGCGACGCTGCAGCCACTGACGGCCAACAGCGCGACGGCTGCTGCCGCGGCGAGCACGCCGGCCTGGCGTCGCGAGGAGCGCTTGGACGCCATCTGCATGAGAACCTCCGATGAAGAGCTGTCGAGTGATTCGTGGGGGCTGAGGCCACGTTGTGTGACGGTAGACACACGCTAAGAGCGGTCGAACGGAACCGTCAACAGCACAAAACCCCTGCACATGGCCATTTCGAGGGTTACCGGGCGGTTCGGCGGACTCGACGTAGAGCATGATTCGGACCCCGAAAACCGGCCTGACCTGTTGGTTTCCCGACACGCCGATCGAGTCGCTGAATCGTCGCGGCCGAGTCAATGCCGTTTGGGCATCGATCCATGTTATTTGCGTGTTGGACAGGTATTCCCAGGCAGTCCTACCGTGGATTCATCAGCCCAGGACACCCATATGTCCGCAACCGGTCGAGGAGGACCGATGAGCAGCAGCCTCGCCAGTACGGACACATCCGAAGAAGTCGTTGCACGACAGCACTTTTCGTCGGACTCCGGCACCGTGCTGCGGGTCGGCCCGCTCAAGCCTTCATTGGAGGAGACGCTCTCTGAGCACTACGACGCGGATCTGCTGCCCGATGGGCCCATGCGGGCGCAGTTCCTGGCCACACACGCCGACAAGATCACCGCAGTGGTCACCTCCGGCCGGACCGGCGTCGACGCCGAGTTGATGGCCGCACTGCCCAACCTGGGCGCGATCATCCACTTCGGCGTCGGCTACGACACCACCGACGTGGGCCGGGCCACGGAGCTGGGAATCGGGGTGAGCAACACCCCCGACGTCCTCAACGACTGCGTCGCCGACACCGCCGTGGGCCTGGTCCTCGACACAATGCGCGGATTCACCGCCGCCGACCGCTATGTCCGGGCGGGCCGCTGGCCGGTGGAGGGCAACGTGCCGTTGGCCCGCAAGGTGTCGGGCGCCCGCGTCGGCATCATCGGTCTGGGTCGCATCGGTTCGGCAATCGCCAAGCGGCTCAGCGCATTCGATTGCGTCATTGCCTACCACAACCGCCGCGAGGTCAGCGGTTCTCCGTACCGCTACGTCGGCTCGGCAATGGACCTGGCCCGCGACGTGGACGTGTTGATCGTGGCCGCCGCCGGCGGGTCCGGCACTCGGCATCTGGTCGGTCGTGAGGTTCTGGAAGCACTCGGCCCCAACGGTTTTCTCGTCAACGTCGCACGCGGGAGCGTCGTCGACGAAGACGCACTCATCGACCTTCTCCAGTCCGGGCAGCTGGCCGGCGCGGGCCTCGACGTCTTCGCGCGGGAACCACACGTGCCGGCCGCCCTGATCAACATGGACAACGTGGTGCTACTGCCCCACCTCGCAAGCGGGACGGTCGAGACCCGCGCCGCGATGGAAGCCCTGACCTTGCAGAATCTCGACACCTATCTGGAGATCGGCGACCTCGTGACCCCCGTCGTCGAACCGCGTCGTCCGACTGCCCGAAAGGACGCATGATGAGCGTCGTACTCAGCTACATGCCGACCACCGAGGGTCGCGGTGCACTGCCCTTCGGCTTTGCCGAGGCCCGCATGCGCAACACCGACGTGGTGGTCGTGGCCGACGGCGACAGCTCGTCGTCGACCGACTTCGTGGTCGACCTGGAGACCGCGCGCAGCACGGCCGGCGCCGACGACGTCAACTACCGTGTCGCCGAGAAGGACAACGGGTTGTCGCACGCCGACGCCCTCATCGACGCCTCCTACGACGACGACGTCGAACTCCTCGTGATCGGACAGCGACGCCGCTCCCCCGTCGGAAAACTGTTGACCGGCAGCGTCGTCCAGCGCGTCCTGCTCGATGCCCAGTGCCCCGTCGTCGCCGTCAAACCCCCGGTGCGCGCAGCTGTTTGAGGAACTACCCTGTCAGATCCACTCCCGCTCCGGCAGAACATCTTTCATCAATCGATGTAGCGCCGGATTGGTGTTGTCGGCCCGCCAGGCCACGTTCATCTGAACCGGACGGTCGCGTACGGCTCTGACCTCTTTGAACACGACGCCGTCGGGATGCATGGTCATCGCCGACTCCGGAACCAGTGCCAGTCCCAGGCCGGAATGCACCAGCACCAGCATCGTGTGGACCTGCGTGACGAACTGGACGTAGCGGGGCGACGCCCCGACCGCGGTGAAAGTGCTGATCAGCAGTTCATTGAAATATCTTGCGTCCGTTGGTGAATACATGATGACAGGCTGGGCGTCGAAGTCCTCGATGGTCAGGTGCTCGACGTTCGCGAGGGGGTGGTCGGCGGGGACGGCGGCCACCAGTCGTTCGTGATGCAGCGGTCGGGTCAGGATGCCGGGCCGGGACACGGGGGGTCGAACGATGCCGAGGTCGAGGTCGCCCCCGGCGAGACCCTCGATCTGGGCCGCGGTGACCATTTCTCGCAGCACGAGCCGGACATCGGGCAACATTTCGCGAGCGCGCTGCATGAGCCGCGGGAGGACGGCACGGGCCGACGCCCCGGTGAATCCGACCGTCACCGTGCCCAGGTCGCCGGCGGGAACACGCTGGACGGTGAGCGCCGCACTCTCGGCGAGGGCGACGATGCGTCGGGCATCGGGGAGAAACGCCGACCCGGCCGCGGTCAGCGACACCGCGCGGCTGCTGCGTTCGATCAGCTGCACACCGAGCTCGTGCTCGAGTTGCTGGATCTGTCGGGACAGCGGCGGCTGGGTCATGTGCAGACGCTCCGCGGCCCGGCCGAAGTGCAGTTCCTCGGCGACGGCGATGAAGCAACTCAGGCGCGACAGTGAGAACATCGATCCACTTCCGGCATCGTGACACCGCACGTCACGATGCCCGTTGGATCACACTAACGCAGCCGCGTCGGGAATCTGTACCGCTGCGCCAGACCAAGCGCAATGCGCACTTGGCCGGCCTCCCAGGTACAGACTTCCGCAGGGTCAGCCGGGTCGGCCACCGAACTCGGATCAACTCCGGTAGAGCGCGGGCTTCTTGCTGTCGAAGGTCCACCCGGGGATGAGGAACTGCATGCCCACGGCGTCGTCACGCGCTCCGAGGCCTTCACGCTGGTACAGCTCGTGCGCTTCGTGCACTCGTTCCATGTCGAGTTCGACGCCGAGCCCGGGCTTGTCGGGCACTGCCAGGTAGCCGTCGACGATCTCGTATGGCTCGACCGTCAGACGCTGGCCGTCCTGCCAAATCCAGTGCGTGTCGATTGCGGTCACGTCGCCGGGTGCAGCCGCTGCAACGTGCGTGAACATGGCCAGCGAGACGTCGAAGTGGTTATTGGAATGCGAACCCCAGGTGAGTCCCCACGCGTCACACAGCTGGGCGACGCGCACCGAGCCGGCCATCGTCCAGAAGTGCGGATCGGCGAGCGGGATGTCGACGGCGTTGGCCCGGATGGCATGACCCATTTCGCGCCAGTCGGTGGCGATCATGTTGGTCGCCGTGGGCAGCCCGGTGGCCCGTTTGAACTCGGCCATCACCTCGCGGCCGGAGAACGCGCCCTCGGGTCCGACCGGGTCTTCGGCATAGGCCAGAACGTCTTTGAGCCCTCGGCCGATCTCGATCGCCTCGCTCAGCAACCAGCCGCCGTTGGGGTCGAGCGTGACGCGCGCCGACGGGAACCGTTCGGCGAGCGCGCGTACCGCGGCCGCCTCCTCCGCGGGCGCGAGCACGCCGCCCTTGAGCTTGAAATCCTGGAATCCGTAACGCTTCTGGGCTGCCTCCGCCAGCGCGACCACGCCTTCGGGTGTCAACGCCTCCTCGTGCCGGACGCGCATCCAGTCGTCGGCGTCGGTCGCCTCGTCGTCGGCGGACCGGTAGGCGAGGTCGGTCTTGGTGCGATCCGCGACGAAGAACAGATATCCCAGCGCTTGGACCCGATCCCGCTGTTGCCCGTCGCCCAGCAGCGCCGCCACCGGGACATCGAGGAACTGACCGAGCAGATCGAGAAGCGCGGATTCGACGGCCGTGACCGCGTGGACGGTGATGCGGAGGTCGAAGGTCTGCGCACCTCGACCGCCGGAATCGCGGCCCGCGAACGTCTTCCGAATGTCGCCGAGGATGGCGTGGTACGTGCCGACCGAACGGCCCACGATCAGCGAACGCGCATCTTCCAGCGTGGTGCGAATCGCCTCGCCGCCGGGCACCTCACCGACACCGGTCCGACCGTCGGAATCGGTCAGCACGACGAGATTTCGCGTGAAGAACGGCGCGTGCGCACCGCTCAGGTTGAGCAGCATGCTGTCGTGTCCGGCGACCGGGTACACGGCCATGTCGGCGATGCCGGGCGATGTGGAGGTGATGGTCATGAGCTTCCGGATCGTCGAAGGATGAATACGGTCTACCCGTCCGACGCTACGTCCTGGGACGATGCGCGTCTAACACCAATTCCGCATGGATTGATACGGATGCGGCATGCATGCGTCGATGACATGCACCGGGTGTGTGCCGTAGATCGGAGTCACTGGGTGGCACAGATCTACGGCACTAATCGCCTGCGCTTCACCGCCTTCAGACACCGGAGACGTAAACATGGGATGTTAGGCTCTTTCAATGTCCCTGATCACACCGCCACCGCGCACGAGTTCGCTGGTCTACGACCGCATGCGCGAGCTCATCCGGAGCGGCGCCTGGGCGGTCGGGTCGCGGATACCGCCGGAGGGCGATCTCGTCCGCGACTTCGGCGTCGGACGCAACACGATCCGTGAGGCGGTTCGAGCACTCGAACACGCCGGGCTGCTGGTTCCCCGACGCGGCGACGGCACCTATGTGCGCAGCCGCAACCCACTGACCGCAGCCATCGAGCAATGCGCGCCGACCGTCGAACTGTCCGACCTGCTCGCCACACGACGCGCCCTCGAATCGGAAGCAGCAGCCGCCGCGGCTGTTCGTGCCACCACCGACGAGGTCGACGCCATTCGTGCCCATCTCACCGGAGCGCAGCAGGCACTGGATGACGGCGACCTCGACCGCCACGTCGCCGCCGACCTGCGGTTCCACACCGCGATCGTGGCTGCGTCGGGTAATGCGCTGCTGATCGAGTTGTACGACGGCATCGGTGAAGCGATGCGACGCAGCCACCCTTCGCTGGCCGCAGCGACGTCGGCACACGACGACTATCCGGAAGGCCACGCCGCCGTTCTCGATGCGATCGCCGACGGTGACGCGAATGCCGCCCGCGCAGCGGTGTTCCGCTATGTCGACGACGCGTTGGCGGCGATCGAATGACCACCCAGATCACCGCCACGGACGATCGGCAGACACGCGGATTCCTCACCGTCATCACGGCTGTCGGCGTCATGCTGGTGGCGGCCAATCTCCGTCCCGCCGTGGTCACCGTCGCGCCGCTGATCGACGACATTGCTGCCGAACAGCACTTCAGCAGTGCCGCAGCGGGTTTGCTCACCACACTGCCCGTGCTGTTCTTCGGTCTGAGCGCCCCCGTCGCCCCGCGTTTGGCAGCCCGATTCGGTATCGAGCGCACCATCTTCGGCTCGCTGCTACTGCTCGTCGCAGCCATGCTCCTGCGTTTTGTCCCCGACACGACTGCACTGTTCGTCGGCTCCGCCCTCATCGGGGCGGCCATCGGTGTGTGCAACGTGGTGCTGCCCGCGCTGATCAAGCGTGACTTCGCGCACCGCTCCGGATTGATGACCGGCCTGTACTCGATGACGCTGTCGGGTGGAGCGGCGCTGGCTGCCGGACTGACCGTGCCGATCTACGACGGGTTCGACGGAAACTGGCGACTCACCATCACCTCGTGGGTTGTGCTGGCATTCATCGCGATTGCGGTGTGGGTACCTCAGATGAGCCGCATACATCTCGAGACGCCGGCGGGCACCGGTCGCGTATGGCGCGACAAGGTCGCCTGGATGGTCACGGTTTTCATGGGCGCGCAGTCGTTGATCTTCTACACGTTCACCGCGTGGCTGCCGACTTTCCTGATGGACCAAGGCTATTCACGCGCGGACGCCGGCGGGCTCCTCGCACTCGGGCAGGTGGTGGCGCTGACCTGTTCGCTCGTCGTCCCGATCATCGCCGGACGCTTCGCCGATCAGCGCGCACTGACCTTCGCCGTGCTCGTCACGTGCGGCGTGGGGATGGCGGGACTGCTCACCACCGACGCCTGGACCGCGCTCTGGATCATCCTGGTGATGTCGGGACCCGGGTCGTCGATCGGACTTGCGTTGCTGTTCATGGTGTTGCGCAGCAACAACGCAGCGCAGACCGGTCAGGTGTCGGGGATGGCGCAGTTCCTCGGCTACATCTTGGCGGCATTCGGCCCGATCGCCGTCGGCGGCCTGCACGACCTCACCGGATCGTGGACCGTCGCCTTTTCCGTTCTCGCCATAGCCCTTGCCGCACAGATCTTCTCGACGACGGTCGCGGCCCGGGACGTGAAGATGGCCCTACGCCCTTCCGCTCCCTGAACCGAGGTGCGAACCTGCGCGCCGCGTACGGAGGTCGTCGGCGATCCGTCGAGCCCGGAAGTGTTGATCGGTCGCGGCGCAGGGTCGCCGCGATGGATGTGCTGTCCCAGATGACACCGTGGGGCATCGATACGCAGATATCCGCATCTGGGGGCTCAGCGGTGTCATCTGGGACAACGGATCTGGTCTCGATCGCTCCTGCCGGCGGTCGGGCGCTTGCGGGTCGACCGGTGAGAACCTCAGGCGTCATCACCGGCCGCCGTTCTCTGGCCGACGTGCCAGTGCTGTCGAGCGACGCCGGCCCATCGGGCGCACAAAAAGTAGGGGAAGAAACTCTTCCCCTACCCTTGGTGTCCTCCCCGCAAATTATCTAGGGGACGACTCCGAACATCGGGGAAGAAACTTCCTCCCCTAGATTTAGTGGGACGGTCGCGGCCGGGTCCTAGCATTTCCGCAGGTCAGCGGGGCGGTCACCGAACTCTTCGAGTCAGCGAGCGGAGGGACTGCGCTTGGGCAACACCCAACCGGCCCTCGGGAAGTGGCACGTGTAGCCGTTCGGATACCGCACCAGGTAGTCCTGATGCTCCGGCTCGGCCTCCCAGAACGGCCCGACCGGCTCGATCGTCGTCACCGCCGGACCGGGCCACAGGCCCGACGCGTCGACGTCGGCGATGGTGTCACGCGCAACCTTCTCCTGCTCGTCGGTCAGCGGGAAGATCGCCGACCGATAGCTGGATCCGACGTCGTTCCCCTGCCGATCCCGCGTGCTCGGATCGTGGATCTGGAAGAAGAACGCGAGGATGTCGCGATACGACGTCTGCGTCGGGTCGAAGACGATCTCGACAGCCTCGGCGTGCCCCGGATGGTGGCGGTAGGTGGCGTGGTCGTTGCGTCCACCCGTGTACCCGACGCGGGTGTCGAGCACGCCGGGCTGACGTCGGATGAGGTCCTCGACGCCCCAGAAGCAGCCGCCCGCGAGGACGGCGGTCGCGGTGTCGGGGCGGCGGGTGATCTGTCCGGTGTCGGTCATGAGTTCTCCTCGGTGTCGGTGGTGTCGAAAAGCTGACGGAAGTCGCCGTATCCTTCGGCGTCGAGTTCGTCGACCGGGATGAAGCGAAGTGCCGCCGAGTTCATGCAGTAGCGCTGCCCGCCCGCGTCGCGTGGCCCGTCGTCGAAGACGTGCCCGAGGTGGCTGTCGGCGCCGGAAGAACGCACCTCGGTGCGACGCATCCAGAGCGTGCGATCGGACTTGGTGGTGACCGCGTCCGCGTCGATCGGTCGGGTGAAACTGGGCCATCCGGTTCCGCTGTCGTACTTGTCGGTGGACGAGAACAGGGGCTGTCCGGACACGACGTCGACGTAGATGCCGGCGTCATGGTTGTCCCAGTACTCATTGCGGAAGGCTGGTTCGGTGCCGTCCTGTTGCGTGACCCGGTACTGCGCACCGGTGAGACGCCCGACGGCGTCGGCGGTCTTGCGATACTCGGTTGACCTGCTGTTGTGGGAGCTCACGATTCCTCCTGTCAACGCCGCCGGCTGCGGCGTCATCACCATCAACGTCGGGGCTCCCCGATTTGGTCCCGGCCCACTACATCGGTCGATCGACACCGATTTCGGGGCGCACACTGTCCCCATGCCATGGATCCTGACCTCTCACCCGCGACTGCTCATCGCTCTCGTCGGCGGCACCCTCGCCGGCACCACCACCGGGTTTCTCGGAGCCGACGTCAAGTTCGGATTCCTGGTGGCGATCGCCACCACCGGAGCGGTGTTCGTCGTACTCGGGTGGAGTGTGCTCTGGCCGATGAGCGCAACACAAACCCGCCGAATGGCCCGGCGGGAAGACTTTCGCCCACTGGCCGACGAGATCATCATCGCCGTCGCGGCGGTGGCAGCGGTCGGCGGGATCGTCGCATTGTTGATGGAGGGCGGGACCCACGCACAGTGGCTGCCCGCAACGCTCGCTTTCGGGGGAGTCCTGATGGCATGGGCCAGCCTGCACCTCATGTATGCCGCCCGGTACGCCAACCGCTACTACGGACATGAGACCTCGGGCGGCATCGACTTCAATTCCGATGAGCCACCAGCGTTCCGCGACTTCTTCTACTTCAGCTACAACCTGGGCATGACCTACCAGGTCTCCGACACCAGCGTCTCCGACCCGACGATCCGGGCGATGGCGCTGCGGCACTGCCTCATCTCCTACGTCTTCGGCGCGGTCATCCTCGCCACCACCATCAACCTGGTCGCCGGCATCGTCAGCGGCTGAACCGATCTCGGTGTCGGCATGATCGTCTCAGCAGTGCTTCAGCTTGAAACCGATAGCGTCGCAGTCGTGGACACCATCAACGGCTTGCCGGTACATCCCCTGCTCGTGCACGTGGTCGTCGTCCTCGTCCCGCTGACCGCGCTGATGGCGATTGCCGTGGTGGTCTGGCCCGCGGCACGGCCTCGACTCGGAATCCTGGTGCCGCTCATGGCACTCGCGACCCTCATCGCCATACCCTTGACGACGTCCGCGGGCGAGGCGCTGGAGAAGAAGATCCCACACTCCGACGCCGTCGAACATCACGCCGAACTGGGCGAGACGATGATCTACTGGATGGGCCCGCTGTTCGCGCTGACCGTCATCTGGTGGGCGCTGCACAACGAGCGCATCGCGGCGGCGGCGGCGAGCAGGGCGCCCGTCCTGTCCGGGGATGGCGGTCGCTGGATCGGCATCGTCCTCGGCGTCGCCATCGTGGTGGTCGCCATCGGGTCGGTGGTGACGGTGATACTGATCGGCGAGAGCGGGGCACGCGCGGTGTGGGGCCCTCCCACGGATACCGCCCGCTGACTCATGCGCGTGTTGGTGATCGAAGACGATCCGCGTGCCGCCGAAACCCTGCGACGAACCCTCACCGCGGAGGGCTGGACCGTCGACAGCGCAGCCGACGGTGCCGAAGGCCTCGAAAGCGCCAGCATCAGAAGGTACGACGCGATCGTGTGCGACATCATGATGCCCGTTCTCAACGGCTACGAGACCGTGCGTGAGCTGCGCCGCCGAGAGGTGTGGACCCCGGTGCTCATGCTGACCGCCAAGGACGGCGAATACGACCAGGCCGACGCCTTCGATCTCGGTGCCGACGACTATCTGGTGAAGCCGTTCTCCTTCGTCGTGCTGTCCGCACGGTTGCGGGCCCTCGTTCGGCGCGGCGCTCCGCAACGCCCGACGATCCTACGGGCCGGCACCCTGTCCCTGGACCCGGCAAAACGAGAAGTCCGGCGCTCCGATGAACTGATCCGGCTGACCGCTCGCGAGTTCGCCGTTCTCGAGTGCCTGATGCGACACCGAGGCGCTGTGGTGAGCAAGGCAGAGATCCTCGAACAGGTGTGGGACGCGCATTATCGAGGCGACGACAACATCGTCGAGGTCTATGTGGGCTACCTGCGCAAACGGATCGACGCACCGTTCGGCTGCCAGACGATCGAGACCATCCGCGGCGCCGGTTACCGACTGATCGACGACACAACTCACGCGGATTCGTGATCGGCGGGTGGCTTCGGCAGCGACACCATCATCGTGGCGCCACCGCCGTCGGAGTCGGCCACGGTGACGGTGCCTCGGTGGGCCCGGACGATCTCATCCACGATCGACAACCCGAGTCCGGTGCCCCCTGCTCCCGTGCCTCCTTCTCCTGTTCCCCCCGCGGATCGAGAGCGAGTGGGATCAAGGCGGACAAAACGATCGAAGACATGGGACCGGTCCGCATCGGGAATGCCGGGACCGTCGTCGGTCACCGCGACCGTGGCCACCTGCGGGTCGGACGTCATCGTGAGGTCGACGCTGGTGCGCGCGTGCCGGGCCGCGTTGTCGCACAGATTGCGCAGCACACGCGCCAGCTGATTGCGATCACCGAGCAGCCGCGCGGGCACGATGGTCGCGGTGATCGTGAGATCCGTCGTGAGGTCGAGACGTGCGACCTCGTCGTTGACCAGGTCGTCCAGATCCACCTCCTCGATGTCCGGGGTGAGTCCGTGCTCGTCGGCCCGGGCGAGCAGCAACATGTCGTCCACGAGGTCGCGTAGGCGAAACGCCTCCGGTAGCAGCAACGTCGACACGGTGTTGGCGTCGATCGGCTCACCGGTCCGGCGGGACAGCTCGAGCAGGCCGAGGATCGTCACCAGGGGGCTGCGCAGTTCGTGCGACGAGTCACCGACGAAGCGCAGCTGCTGTTCGCGCGCGAAGGCGAGTGCGTCGAGCATCTCGTTCATCGTCGTCGCGAGGGTGGCGATCTCGTCCTCGGTGGAGGGCACGTGGACCCGGCGTGCCTGGCCCGAGCGGGAGATGTCGGCAACCTCCGCACGGATCGATTCCACCGGGCGAAGTGTGCGGCCGACCAACTGGTTGGTGGCGACCACGGCCGCGACCATGATGATCGGGAACACCACGCTGAGCACCGCGAACACCGTCCACACCGTCGCGTGGATCGGCCCCTCGGCGGCACCCGCCACGATGGTCAGAGTCCTACCGTCGGGCGTCGCGACCCCTTGAACGGTGACGCGATACTCGGTTGGGCTGCCCGGGAACGCCGCGTCGACCTCGGTGCGGCGCTCGCCCGCCGTCAGTGGCGCGACGAGAGCCTCCTCATGGCGGTCGCCCGAGCTCGCCGCGACGACGGCCCCGGTCGAGTCGATGACCTGCACTACGTCGATGCTCTCGGTGTGTGACATCAGGGCCGGTTCGATGCCGGCCGCAGCCGACACCGCCTCGGCAACCTCGGCGACCCGCGTGGACGTCGCCGCATCGGCCGAGGAGGTCAACGCGCGGTACAGGACCAGTAGCACCACCGCCCCGGCGATCGCCAGAGCAACAGTCAGCAGGCCCGCACCCACAATGGTCAGCCGCGTACGCACACTCGTGCCGTGCCAGCGCGGCGAACCGACACCCATCCGGCGCCGACGCGTATGCCGGCAGCGGGAATCGCCCATGCCACGAATGTACGGCGCCCGGCGTCGACGCCCATACGTGTTCTTCAGCGGGGATTCAGCTCGACACAGCCCTGCCACAGCCGCACCGGTCCACGCTGTCGCCATGAAGCACGTTCCGTATGCGACGGCGGCCGCCCTGCTGGCGGTGATCGCACTCTTCGGGCTTGCCCTGGGCACCGGCCACAACCCACTCGGGCAGATCGACGAATCTGCGTTGCGCACCATGGTCGCGCACCGCCACGCCGCGCTCGATTCCGTCGTGGTCACCACAACCGCCCTGTTCGGGCCCGTATGGATCGCTGCGATGACGTTCGCCACGGCGGGTGTCGCCTACGTCGTCGACCGTTCGGTGCAGCGCCCGCTGATCGTCCTGTGCACGGTTGGTGCCGCCGGCGCGGTGTGCGAACTGTTGAAACTCGCGGTCGCGCGTGCACGCCCCCCGGCCGTCCTGCAGATCTCGACCGTGGAGACCACCGGCTCCTATCCCTCGGGACATGTCGCGGGAACCGCGGCGCTGCTGCTGGTGATCGCCGTCCTCACCACCAGGTCGCGGCGCGCGCGTGCCCTGACCATCACGGCCGCCCTGGTGGTGACCGCGTTGGTCGCCGCCACTCGCCTGTACATGGCAGTCCACTGGCTCACCGACGTCGGTGCGGCCGTCGCGCTGGGAGCCGCAGCGGTCCTGGTGGTCCCACCTCTGGTCCGGGCCGGGGTCGCCGATACCACCGAGCGCGCCAGAGTCACACCGCCCAGGACCGAAGCAGATGCCGTCCGACATCGGCATCGAGCATCAGCGCCGCACGAAATCCGATGAGCAGGTCGACGGAGAGGTCCGGTTCTTCGACCAGGAGGGGAACCGCCATGTCGTGCATCGCGATCTGCTCGTGCACGGCGTCGGCCTCTACGTGCTCGTCGAAGAAGCGGGTCGCACCGTCGCCGTAGCCGAGTCGGCTCAGCCCCTGTGAGTACTTCTTGTTGGGTATCGACGAGGTGCACTCAAGCGCGAGGAGATGACCGACGACCGCCGCCCGCCATTGCCGACGGGAGGCGAAGAGTGTCAACGCGTTCGACCACGCCAAGGTGACCGCGGGCAGGTCCGCGGCATATGCCGCGTAGTCGGCGGACAGCCCGAGCGCCCGCAAGGTGCCGGCGAAGAGTGTCGAGTGCATCCGCTCGACGCGGCCCGCGCCGTACTCGTCGCTCTGGATCTCCACGAGCCCGGCTTTGGCGCGACCGGTCAACCGCGGAATCGCCGTCGTGTGCGGATCGGCCTCGCGCAGGTGATAGATCGAACGATGCCGAAGGAAGTCACGATACTGTTCGACGGTCCCGTCGACGGCGAGGTGACCGGCGAGCGAAGGCGCGTCGAGCGAGTCGAGTTCGGCTCGCACCCGGTCCGGCAACCCGGCTGCCGAGCACCCAGCGACCGGCCCCACGCGATCCCGAATTGCCTCGGCAAGCGCGTCACCCATCGATCGGCGCAGCGTCGCGACCGCAGGATGCTCGTTCCACCGGTCGTCAACCCCACAGACGCCGTGACCGTCGAGTTCGGCCAGGACAAACCAGGCGCGCTGCATGTCGAGGTCGTCGAGCAGGTCGACCCCCGCCGACCTCGGGACCACCCGCTCGACCGGCGGGCCCGGTGTCTGGTCACACGGGTCGCCGGACAACAGTTCCACCACAATCGAACTCAGCTCACCACAGGGTTCGGGCATCGGGCAGCGAGCCGAATGCGTTGCCGAGCGGCTCATCATCACGTCGATCCTCTCGCTCGCCCCGGCGCGTCGCGGACGGGGTGGTCGCGCCGGCGGCATCCGACGAGCACCATGGAGGAATGGACACGCCTGACGCTCACCCGCCACCGACAGGCCGACGCACCCCGGCGCACATCACCGTGACCCCCGGCGGTCCCCTGGTGGTGCGCGGCGACGTCGAGATCGTGGACATCAACGGGAACCCGATACCGCGCCACCGTTCGACCTTCGCCTTGTGCCGCTGCGGACGGTCGGCGATCCAACCCTTCTGCGACGGCAGCCATCGGTTGGGCCGGTCGCCCATCAACGGCGAGTGAACTCGGCCGTGTGTGTGTCGTCGCTGTCATGACGCCTCCAGACCGCCGAGCACTGCCCGCAGGAGGCTCTCGGCTCTATCGTCGCCGAACACTTCTCGGCATCCGGTCACCCGCACGCCGAGTTCCCCGGTGGGATGCGGCTCGCCCTGGATCTGAAGCATCCAGCGGGTGTACGACGGCCCGAACACATACGCCCTGCCCGCGGGCATGGTGGCCGCAATCGGCGGGGACCAGCCGACGAGAACCGGTACGGGAAAGAGGCTTTCGGCCACGGCGGGGTGGCCGATGAGATCGAGAACGGTTTCGGCCGGCAGGGTCGCGGCGGCACGATACTCACGCGCCATCTCCGCGGCCCGCCGGGGCGCGATGTCCGCGTCGAGCGGTAGCAGCGCGCTGAGCACGTAGTTGCCGACGACGCCCTCGTCGTCAGCGGGTCGAATCGAGTGCGGGGTTGCCGAGATCACCCGCCGGTCGCCGGTGGTGTCCGCGAGAGCCGTCGCGACGACCGTGCGGAAGGCCTCGAACGGGGTCATCCCCAGCCGCGCGGCGCGGGATTGGAAGCGACGGAACGTCTGCGCGGTGACCAGCGCCGAGCGGCGCACCGCACGGCCCGGTGCGACGGTCGTGGGCGAGATTCCGGCCAGGGTCCACGACGAGTCCGGCTCGCGACCCAGGTGATCGATCCAGAAGCGGTGGTCTCGAGCATCGTGGCGACTCTCGCCCGGTGATCGCGTGGGCGCCGGGGTCAGCGGTTGGCCGCGCGACAGCGCGGCCGCGTCGGATGCGAGGATCGCGAGCGAATGACCATCGACCGCAACGTGGTGTACGACAACGACGACCGCCCGGACCGTATCGTCGTCGGTGACAACAGCAACGCCGACCGGCGGCGACTTCCGCACGTCGAGGCGCGCCGCCAGCCGATCGGCGAGCGATCCCAGCGCGTTGCGGTCGGGAGCGATCGCGTGGACAGATATCACCGATTCCTCCGGCCTAGCCTGTCCCACAAGCTGGATCGCCCCTCCCGGTACGTCCGGATAGGTGGATCGCAAGGCGGGGTGCCGATCGAGGAGCGTGCCGACCATCGCGCGCACATCCCCGACCGACGGGGCGCTACCAGGTTCGGGAACCCACGCGAAGCGCATCAGTTGCGCTCCCGGATCGCCGGGCGTGCGCGAAACCGTCAGCTCCGCGGGCGCGAGCCTGCGTGCTGCGTCATCGTTGCCTGTCGCTGGGAGCGCCGGCGGGATGTCCAGGTTGTCGCTCATCGTCATCGAAGCCGCGATGTCGGCCGGCGACGTTGCGGCGAGCACGTCGCCAGGTCCGATCTCCGGATGCCCGGCCGCGGCGAACAGATGTGCCGCGCGCACGACCGCGAGCGAATCTCCACCGTTTTCCACGAAGCTCGCGTCCGGATCGATGGTCACGTTGCCCAGCACCTCGCCGAGCACTCGGAGCACCAGTGCCTCAGCGGGTCCCGTCGGCCCGCGCACCTGTCCCGGACCCGGCAGGGCATGGGATTTGAGCGCACGCACGTCCAGCTTGTCGTTGGCGGTGCGCGGCAGCTCGTCCAGAAACACGATCGCCGACGGGATCATGTACGTGGGCAGGCGGATCGCGAGCTGTCTGCGCAATTCGGCAGCGGATGCCACAGAACCCTCATCGAGCACAACAAAGGACACGAGTCCTGTTCGCCCACCGAAGGTCTCGCGCAGCAGTGTCGCCGACGTCCGGACTCCTGCAGCGTCGCCGAGTGCGGCATCGACCTCGCCGAGTTCGATGCGCAGTCCGCGGAGTTTGACCTGCTGATCGCGCCTGCCGAGGATACGCACCTCACCGTCGGGGGTCCACGTCGCGAGGTCACCGGTGCGATACATCCGCGCGTCGTCGGCGAAGGTGCAGTCGCCGAAGACCTCGGCGGTGAGGTCGGGTGCGTCGAGATAGCCGTCGGCGACTTGTGGCCCGGCACAGTACAAGATGCCGAGTGCGCCCGGCGGCTGGGCACGACCGTGCCGATCGAGGATGGCCTCGGTGACACCGATCATCGGTGGACCGACGGTCAGCGGGCGTCCGGGGCGGAGCGGCCCGGAGAAGTTGATGCTGCATCGTGTCTCGGTGGGGCCGTACGCGGTTCGCAATGGCACGCGGTTTCCCCAGTGGGCGACGAGTCGCGGACCGACCGGCTCGCCACCGAGCACCACCTGCCGCAACCGGTCCGCGAGGTCGATCGGGAGGGTGTCGAGCACCGACGGGGTCACGATGATGTGGGTCACGCGATGCGCCTCGATCACCTCGGCAAGCCGATCTCCGCTGTGCGCCGCCACCGGTGCGACGACGAGCGCCGCGCCGGTGGCGACGGCAGAGAGCAACTCGACGATCCCGGTGTCGAAGGTCGGCGACGACGCGTGCAGCATGCGGGCATCCGCGTCGAGGGCGTAGGACTCGCGGATCTCGGCGACGAGCGCCGGGATCCCCCGGTGCGGCATGTCGACACCTTTGGGGTGACCGGTCGAACCGGAGGTGAACAAGATGTACGCGCGGTCATCGGGGCCGCGGGACAACCCGGGTGGCCACCAATCATCTTGCTGCCCGGGCAGATCGGTTGGACGCCCCGCAGCGGTGGGCCCCGTCTCGACCCACCGCACGACCGGCGGCCCCGGCTTGCCCGGCGCGCAGAGCCCCACCTTGGCATTCGTGCGCTCGATGATCTCGACCGTCCGCCCTTCCGGCGAGAACTGGTCGCCGACCGGCACCCAGACGGCACCCGCACGCATCACCGACCAGAACGCGACGACCGATGCCGCCGACCGTTCGATGCAGACCGCGACGGGGTCGCCTGGAGTCACCCCGGCGTCGGTCAGCATGCGCGCGCCCCGATCGGCCCACCGGACCAACTCGGCGCGGGAAAGCGACAATTCTCCGTCGATGACTGCCTCGGCGTCCGGATCGGTGGCTCGGTAGTCATCCAGAAGTGCTGCGGTAGTGGAGAATCGGGGTGCCGGTGGACCGGATCGACATCGGAAGCGTTCTGTTTCGCCGGACAGGAACACCGCGCCGTCGGGAACGGGCTTCCCGTTGTCGAGTTCGTCGAGGGTGGCGTCGAGATACCGCTGGAATCGTGTGGCCCAACGCGTCAGCTCTTCCGTGTGGACACTGCTCGCGGGTGCCTCCCAGGTGATCGCCCCGCGGCCGTCGTCGTCGTCGGGGTGCAGCGTCACGGCCAGATCGGTGACCGGTCCGGTCCGAAGCACTTCGACATGCCAATGCACTCCGTCGACGGTCGGGAGCGACACGGTGGGCAGCAGGTTGACGACTGCTCCGAAATCGGTGAGATCGTCACGCGTGTTCAGCATCTCCTCCCGGCGGTACAGCTGGTGGCGCAGGGCACCGACGACCGCGGTCTCCAATTGCTCGAGGGCACCCGCCGCGGTGGCGTCGCCGATACCCTCGAGGGTCAACGGCACCACGTTGGACAGCGGCTGCACCGCGTCGCGCCGCAACCTGGACGTACGGGCCGCTACGGGTAACGCCAAACCCACATCGGGGGTGTCGAGCATGCGAGCACAGAATGTGGCGATCGCGCTCAACGCCTCTGTGGACGATGAGCGCCGAATTCCGCACAGCGGTCTCGTGATCCGGGTGATGTCCGAGGTCGGTTCGGGCGAGCCACCCGTCATCAGGGACGGCTCGTGACGGTCGAGCATCTCTTCCCAGTACACCGCGTCGGTCCGGTGCCGCGGCGAGTCGAGATACGCCTGCTCGGCCGACACGAGGTCGGCATCGCTCGTGACGACGAGATCCGCCGGCAGCGCACCCGCCCGGTAGACGTCCCCGATGTGCCGCATCACCCGCAGCGCACCGGCCCCGTCGGTCAGCACGTGGTGCACACGCACGATCCACCGGTGCCGGTCCGGTCCGAGTCTGTGCAATTCGCTGCGCCACAGCGGGGCGTCCAGATCGGATCCGGCGGGCGACGAGATGAAGGCAGCCGCGCGCCGGTCGCTGTCCAGGCGCGGATCGGGATTCGCGGACAGGTCGACGAGATCCACCGCGGCACAACCCGTCCGGCCCGGTCGGAACGGATCGAGGCACGAGGGATCGGCCGGGGAACACGCTGCCGGGATGTGGATGTCGCGCCAGCCGACGTGGTCGAGGACATCGCCGGCCGCGTCGATCAGGCGCGAAACATCAAGGGGCCCAGCCATGGTCACGCCAAACGCGATCACGTAAGCTACGTCGGGCCGCAACAGCTGGGCCAGCCACAGAGCCCGCCGTGCGAGAGTCATCGGCAGACGGTCCCAGCCACGGCCCACGGTACGTTCTGATCGCCCCACACCATGTCAGACGGTATCGGCCGCCAGTTGAATCCCCGCTGAAAAACCTGGTCAGCGCCCAAAAGCCCGAGCAAACATCGGCCACGACCGGTGCATCTGATCCTGCCAGTAGCCCCACGAGTGGGTTCCGGTGGCGGGCAGTCGCACGGTGGCGGGTATGTGCAGGGCCGACAGTCGTCGAGCCAAGTTGACGGTGCAGTAGCGCGCCGCCGCCTCGTCGAGCCCGCCGATGGTCACCTGTTCGGCGAGTCGACCGGCATTGCCGGCGATGGTGCGGTCACCGAGGTTGTCGTGCGCGCCGGGCAACCCGGTGGCGGCGCTGATCCACAGCGCAGGAGTGCGGCGGGCGAGCTTGTACGCGTTGATCACCGGGTCCTGTGCCACCCACTGGGGATCTCCCGGCGGGCCGTACAGATTGCTCGCGTCGGCACCACCGGGCACGAAGGCGACGGTGCGCAGGATCAGCTGCCCCTGCGGCGACGCGGTCTCCGCGCACCCCGAGTAGGCGCCCACCGCGCGGTAGAAGCCGGGGTGATTCTCGGCGAGCCGGATGACGGACTGACCCGACATCGAGATCCCGGCGATGCCACGGGGTCCCGAGTTGCCATGTGCCCGCGCGAAGGCAGCCGGGAGTTCGCCGGTCAGAAAGGTTTCCCAGCGCAGCGGACGCGACGTGCGCACACCGAAGCGGAAGTTCGCGGCCGGGTCGACATGCCGCCAGTTCGCGTAGTAGCTCGCCGCACCGCCCACCGGGGTGAGCGTCCAGACATTCTTACCGGCGTAGAACGCGTTGGCGTCGGTCGCATGCGTCCAGTCGTCGTTGTCCTCGCCACCCGTCGACCCGCTGAGCAGGTACATCACCGGAGTCGACGGGCCGGGCCGGGCCGGACGCCCGATCAGCACGGGCACCTGCGTCTGCATCGACGCCGACCACACGGACGCGAGAACGATGCGGCCTCCGATCGGTGTCTCACGGTAAGGGACACCCGCGGTGGCGTGGGCATATCGGATGCCGTGCAGGGTGTCTGCGCCGGCTTGTGCGCCACTGTCAGCGAGTACCGACCCGGCGACGACCACCAGCGCCGCACAGAGTGCGGTGATCAAACGATTTCCTGAGCGATGTCGAGAGTTCACGACGGCCTTCCGGTTCGGCACGCGCCCCATGTCCCCCGCCGGGCTCTGCCATAGTAAGCACACGAATCGTCCGCGGCGAAAGGCATTGTGGCCGCATGCCAGGAGGTGACATGACGACGTCCGGCGGATCGACGGGACACCGAACGCCGAGAGTCGCGGTGCTCGTACTGGCATTCACCCAGTTCGTCATCATCGTCGACGAGACCGTCGTGTCGCTGCTCGGCCCCGCCGTGGCCGACGAGCTCGGGCTCGGCGGCGAAGCCCGGCACGTCCTCGTGACACCCTTCGCCGCGGCGTTCGTCTGCACGCTCCCACTGGCCGGTGTGTTGCTGCGGTGGGCGGACCCTCGTATCGTCGTGGCACCCGCGACACTCGCGTTCGCAGTCACAGCGGGATCGGCCGCTCGCGCACAAACCCTCACCGATCTCGTCGCCTCCCGCGCAGCCCAGGGGGTGGCGGGTGCCGTCGTCACCACCGGCGTACTCGCGTCGCTCCACCTCGTGACACGCGGGTATCGGCGCAGAGTTCGCGCGTTCGCGGTCTTCTCGCTGATCTCCGGCTCGGGTTCTGTCACAGCGCTTCTCGTGGTCGCCCCGTTGGCGACCCACTCGTGGCGCTGGTGCTATTGGGCCATCGCCGCCGCCGCACTCGTCTGCGCGGGCGGGTGGGTGATGGCCGCGCGACGCACGGTTCGGAGCGAGCCCGAACAACATGTGGAACCTCATCGAGACCACGTCGATCCGCTGACCGCCTGGACGTTCTCCGCGACCGTCGGCGGCAATGCGGTGTTGGCGGCCACGGTGATCACGGCGAGTTTCGTACTGCAGCAGGATTTCGGTTGGACGCCGACCAGCGCGGGTCTCGGCTTCCTTCCGCTCAACGGCGCGGCAGCACTGGGTGCGGCCGTGGTCGGCGCCGTGAGCCCGGCTCGGGCAGTCGGCCGTCTACTGGCGGTGGGGACCGTACTCCTTGCCGCGGGCTGTGTCCTGTTCGCGGTCGTCACACTGACGCCTATTACGTTGCTGGCCATCACGATTCCGGTTGGTCTCGGCATCGGCGTAGTCTTCCCGCTCGCCAATCACGCAACGCTGGCGACGGCAACCGAACGATCCGTCGCCCGCGCCGCCGCGCTCGGGACGGCGCAGCAGGCGGGGCTCGCGGGCGGTGCACTCATTGCGGCCACCCGTTCGGCCGTCGTGTTCGCCGCCATGGGAGCCGTGCTGGTGGCCGCTCTGGCGCTGGCCGCTCTGTCGTCGACCGCGACTCCGCCACGCGACGGGCAGTGACGGTCTCCTCAGGCGACTCCCACCAACTCGGCAGAGCGCTGCCACAGACCATCGATCAGGGATTCGTTGCGGGCCTGCGGATTCTGCAGCCCGTTGGCCTTGTGCCGACTGAAGTACACCCCGTTGATCGTCGGGTCGGCGCCACGCTGTGCGAGTTCGATCAGCGGTGCCGCGCCCTGGTCGGGAGTGATCGTCACGAATCGCGTCAGCGGTGAACGATAGGCGAGGCCGATGAACTTCGAGTCGCGGCCGAAGCTGGTCGCTGCGGGGCCGGGATGTACTGCTGCCGAATAGATCTTGTCGTCGGACCACCGCTCGGCGATGCCACGGGTGAACAGGATGTTCATCAGCTTCGCCGTGCCGTAGGCACGCAACCCGAAGGCACGTCGCTTCTCGAAGTCGAGGTCGTCGAGGTCGATGCTGCCGGCGAGATTGCCGACACTGGAGGTGTTGAGCACCAACGACGACCCCGCAGCGGCCAGCCGCTCGCGGAGCAAGTTCGTCAGCAGAAACGGTGCCAGGTGGTCGATCTGGAAGTTGGGCTCGTGCCCGTCGGCGGTGCGGTCCTTGGGGTCGAACGTGCCGCCGGCGTTGTTCATCAGCACGTCGATCGAGTCGACGGCCGACGCGATGCTGTCGGCCAACTCACGCACCTGCGCAAGTTCGGAGAAGTCCGCGGTGAACGATCGCGCGCCGGTCTCCGATGCGATCGGCGCCAGCTTGTTCGCGGACCGACCGACGAGGATCAGGTCGGTTCCGGGTCCGGCGAGCTTGCGCGCCGCGACCGCCCCGATTCCGTCGCTCGCACCGGTGAGGACGATGGTTCTGGTGGTTTCGGGCACGCGGTCTCCTGGTCCGTTCGTCGTTGACTTCCCCTCCGCCACGCTACGCCGTCAACCCTGCGCAGTAGCCGGGTCGCCGAGAAAATCGAGGATTGCCGCATTGACCTGGGGTGCGGCCTCGATCGGGATGAGATGCGATCCGGGGATCACGCACAACCGCGCGTCGGGGATCGCCGCCGCGACCTCCCGGCCGTGATCGAGCGTGACCTCGTCCTTGTCGCCCTGCATCACCAGCGTCGGGCAGGCGATCGCCGAGAGCTCGCCGAGGTCGATCTCCGGCTCGGCGGTGATCATCGCCATGGTCTTGTCGAAAACGACCTCGAAATGGTCTGCGCCGTCGGGTGATTCATCGGCGTACTCGGCCTTGAAGAAGGCCAGCAGATCGGGATCGCCGGATTGCAGGGCATCCAGGATTCCCCCAGGCGCACGGCCCGCGCTGTTGTAGTACTGACCGACGAGCACCAGGCCGCGCACCAGGTCGGGACGCGCCAGGGCGACGAGCGCTCCCACCACGGCCCCATCGCTCCAACCAACGATCTGCGCCGGACCACCGACCACCTCGTCGAGATAGGCGATGGTCTCGGTGGCCATGTCGGCATAGTGGAACTCTTCGGTCACGTCGGGGCTGTGTCCGTGGCCGTGGCGCTCCGGACAGAACACCTGCCACCCCGCGTCGACCAGCGCGGGAACCTGCGCTCCCCACGACGACGCACCGGAGAACGCGCCGTGCAGCAAGACGACCGGCGGCCCTTCTCCGTGGACCTCATGCCAGACGCGCGTGTCGGGTTCGGGATGGGAAATGGTCGTGTACTCCGCGACGGTCGCACTCATCGGCCCAGCGTATGCGTCGCAGCCCCGCCAGTTCGAGGCGATTGTGAATATTCACAATCCACGATCGATTTTCGGTGCACGACCACGGTGTCGAGGGCTCCAGATGGGGTCATTCTGACAACACACTTCGATTCCAGCCCGATTCAGGAGGTACCCACCATGGCATTGGAGGCCACCGGCACCGTAGCCGATACTTCGACCGCGCGATGGCGCGACAGGAAGCGCTATCTCTGGCTCATCGGCCTGATCGTGCCGTCATTCGCGTTCATGGCCATCGGGGGATACGAACTGACCGGATGGAGCGTGTTCCTCTGGGTCGGCCCGATCATGGTGCTCGTCATCGTCCCGACCATCGACTTCCTCACCGGCTTCGATCCCACCAACCCACCCGATGACGTGATCGAGGAACTCGAGAACGACAAGTACTACCGCTACATCACCTTCGCGTTCCTGCCGATCCAGTACGCCGGCTTCATCGTGTCGATGTACCTCATCGCCACCCAGGGGTGGCCCGTCATCGACAAGGTCGGGCTGGCAATGACTCTCGGCTTCATCGGCGGTATCGGTATCAACACCGCGCACGAACTCGGCCACAAGAAGGAGAGCCACGAGCGCTGGTTGTCGAAGATCGCTCTGGCCCAGAGCTTCTACGGCCACTTCTACATCGAGCACAATCGTGGCCACCACGTCCGGGTGGCCACCCCGGAGGATCCGGCGTCGTCGCGGCTCGGCGAGAACCTGTACCGCTTCTGGCTCCGTACCGTCACCGGATCGCTGCGCAGCGCGTGGGAGATCGAGGCAAAGCGGTACCGACGCAAAGGAACCCATCCTTTTCACATCGGCAACGACGTGCTCAACGCGTGGTTGATGACCCTGGTGCTCTGGGGTGCGCTGATCGCCTGGCTGGGCGTCGGCATCCTTCCCTACATCCTCTTGCAGGCAGTGGCCGGCTTCTCGCTGCTGGAGATCGTGAACTACCTCGAGCACTACGGAATGCTCCGGCAGCGCACCGACAGTGGACGCTACGAGCGTGTGTTGCCGATGCACTCATGGAACTCGAACAACATCGCCACCAACGTGCTCCTCTACCACCTGCAACGCCACAGTGACCATCACGCCAACCCGACGCGCCGCTATCAGACGTTGCGCGATTACAAGGAGTCGCCAACGCTGCCGACCGGCTATGCGGGGATGATCGTGCTCGCACTGTTCCCGCCGCTCTGGCGACGGGTGATGGACAAGCGCGTCGCAGCGCACTTCGACGGCGACGTCCGGCTCGCGAATGTCGCACCGGGCAAGCTCGACCGTCTTCTCCGGCAATTCCCCACCCCGACAACCGAAACCGTGTTCGACATCGTCGACTCGACCCGCAACACGTTCGACGACGGCGTGCGCGCGGCCAGCTGCCCTGGCTGCGACTATGTGTACGACGTCGCGTCCGGCAACGAACTCGAAGGCTTCGCAGCCGGGACCGAGTGGCGCGACATCCCGGACGACTGGTGCTGCCCGGACTGCGGGGTTCGGGAAAAGGTCGACTTCGTCCCGATGACGTATGCGGACGAGGAGGCTCACCTGAGGAAGGCGTCGAAGTAGTCCAGCGCGAGAAGAAGATCGCCTGCTCGTTCGGTCAGTGGCCGTCCGAGCAGGCGTTCGGCTTGCTGAGTCCGGTAGCGCACGGTGTTCTTGTGCACTCCAAGATCTTTCGCCACGAGATCGGCGGTCTTGGACGACGTCAACACCTCCCTGATGGTCTCATGCAGGTGTTCGTTGCCGGATTCCGCGAGCTCGCCGAGGACTGATCGCGAGAATCGTTCGGCGGCAGGGTGATCGAGTGCCAACATGGTGAGCGCCGCAACATCGGAGTATCGGGTGACGCCCTCATCGCGGTGCGGCGCAAGTGCGACGCGCTGGGCCGTCCGGGCGTCACGGTGCGCCCAGATGAATCCGTCGTAGCCCAGAGCCGGACCCCCCACGGTGACCCGCATGACGCGCGGATCGATGAGTCCCTCGTCGAGCGGTGGTTGAGCGTCACCGCGGATCGTGAACCAGGCCCACAGCTCCCGCCCGCCCGGACGCACGACGACCGTGCGGGCGCCCCGCCGTCCGGCTGCCAGTGCGGTCACCGCCGGCTCGAGCCGCTCGATAGAGTCGGCGTCCACCGCATGGGCGATGACCGCCACGTGAGCGACACCGTTGACGGGGTGTCCCCCGAGTTCCGCGGAGAGTTCGGCGGGTCCCACGCTGCGGCCCGCCAGGACTTCGGCGACCAGTTCATATCGGCGGGCGTCGCCACGACGTCGAATCCGCTCCACCTCGTCGGAGAACACCGCCACCGACAACTCGACCGACGATCCGAACCACCTCGTCGCCTTGCTCCAGAACCACACCAGTAGGGCTTCGTGATCGAGTTCCGCCGGGGCACCGCGAACCACCTCGACGGCGAAATCCCACGCCGCCTCCTGTGCGGCCTGGTAGATCTTCAGCAACACCGGGAGTCCGAGGTGACCTCGCGCGACCCGCACCGCCAGGGTGTGCGCGGCCGGCACGAGATCATCGGTTCCGGCCGCGCTGACGGTGATTCCGCCGAGGAAGGCCAACCAGTGCTCCGCAATGGCCTGACGCACCACATCGTGCAGGTCTTCCGGAAGATCGACGCCGGCGAAGATGACGTCGGCGGTACGGGTGACCCACTCCTCGACCGCTGCGGGGTCACGCTGCGTCGCTTCGAACTCTTCAAGCCATCCACCCAGTTCCGACATGGTGGAAGCCTTGCACAACAGCTTGTGATTTTTCACAAGAACCAGCGGGCCGATTCGCGCGAAAGGCCAGTGAAACCCTCTCTCAGGCCAGTCAGAATGACAGTCACACACAGTTCACAGCCCAATTCGGAGGAGAGCACCATGAGCACCGTCCACGTCGATCGACCGGCCTGCGAGGGCATCGGTATGTGCGAAACGCAGGCCCACGAGTACTTCCAGATCGGCGACGACGGTCTCGTCGACCTGGTGACGCCGGAGGTCCCCGACGGCGATCGCGACTACGTCCGGGCCGCCGTCGACTCGTGCCCGATGTCGGCGCTGCGGATCGTCGACTGATGCGCCGACTGGCCATCGTCGGCGCTTCACTGGCCGGTGTTCGCGCAGCGGAGGGTGCACGCGCACACGGATGGACCGGCGAGATCGTCATGATCGGCGACGAGGTCCACGCACCATACGACCGTCCGCCGCTGTCCAAGGCCGTCCTGAACTCCGACGACCTGCCCGAGCCGCAGCGACTTCGCAGCACGCAGACCTGGGATGCCCTGGGCATCGATCTGCGGACCGGTTGTGCGGCAACCGGAATCGGCATCGGCGATAGAGTCCTCCGAACCGACCACGGAGACGTCGACTACGACGCGCTCGTCATCGCGACCGGATCGACTCCCCGAGTACTCCGCGATCCGACCTCCGGACTCGACGTCGGCACCTTGGACAATGCCCGTCACCTCCGCACCTACGACGACGCGATCCGAGTGCGCACCACACTGGACTCCGTTCGGCAGTTGGTGGTGTTCGGGGCGGGATTCATCGGCGCCGAGATCGCCTCGGCAGCGGTGTCCCGCGGTACGGACGTGACGATCGTGAATGCCTCGCACCGCCCACTCGCGCGGTGCACTGGTCCACTGGCGGCCGCTGCGCTCGTCGAATTGCACCGCAGTGCCGGTGTCCGCACGGTTCTCGGTACCGAGATCACGCAGATGGATATGCAGGACAACGTCATTCGTTCCGTCTCGCTGACCTCCGGTGAACGGTTGGAGACCGATGCCGTCATCGTCGCCGTCGGGTCCACCCCCACCACCGACTGGCTCGGTGGCGCCGAGATCGACCTGGACCCGGCCGGGCGGGGCGTGCGATGCGGCCGCGACATGTCCACGTCGGCATCGGGCGTCTTCGCGGCGGGCGACGTCGCGTCTCTGGCCGGCCACCCCGCCGGACACTGGACGACCGCCGTCGACACCGGTTACATCGCTGGGGCCAATGCCGCTGGGGCACAGGAGATCTACTCCGGTGTTCCGTTCGCATGGTCCACCTGGTACGGCCACCGCATCCAGATGGTCGGACGGACCGGTTCGACGGCCGAGGACTCGATCGAGGAGATCGCCGTCGACGACGGGTACTTCGAGTACCGGGACGGGTCCGAAGTTGTCGGTGCAGTCGGAATCGACAGTCCAGGCCAGATCGCGCGACTGCGTCGTCACCTCGCCACACAGGTGAGGACCAAGGTCCCGACTTTCGGATGACATCCAAACACGGTGCAATTCAACATCTTTGAGGATAATCGGGCATTCATCTGATCTGCGTCGTCCGGTCGCCTCGCGTAAAATGGACAACATGGCCAAATTGAGCACCGAGATTCCCGCACTACGGGCCACGCACTGGCGACAGCGTCTGGCTCCCCACCTCGTCGACGGCGAACGCATCGTCGCGCTGGCTTCGGCCCGTCGCCTGCGGCCCACGACCGAGGGTGTCGCGATCACCAACGCGCGTGTCCTGGGCTTCAACACCGCCGCCGAACCCGGCGAGGATGTGATCGCCGTGTCAGTGTGCGCCGATGAGATCGAAGGGTACGACCTCACCTCCGATCGGCTGGTGCCGACCCTGACGGTCCACACGCCGCACGGTCCCGAGGTGTTCGGCACGTTCGAGAAGACAGAGGCGAAGTTCCTCGCCTATTTCCTCGACACCCTCCGCGACAACGGCATCGATCCCGCGGCAGCCGCCGGAATCGACGGACTACGGCGCGCGGCAGAACTCGCCCGACAGGCCGAGTCGCAGCGCCTCGTCGACCGGCAGCATGTCGCCGTCTTCGGCGAGCCGGTCACCGATGCCCAATGGACCGCGATCGAAGCCCACGCACCGGGCGACGAGCATCCGTGGCTGCTGCTCAACTGTGGCCGGTCCGGCCAGTTGGCAGCGTACGACGACCGTGTCGTCGTACTGAAGAAGGACCGCAACATCTCGTCGTCGGACGTTCAGGTCGGCGAGTTCCCGCTCGGCGAGATCACCGGCATCGACTACCGGTGCGGCGCTCTCACCGGTCTGCTCCAGGTACATACCGCCGAGGATGCCGAGCCGGAGCACGATGGGTTCTGGCCGGCAGCGCGCTACGCACCAGACCACAACCCGTGGACCCGCACCGACACGCTGCCGCTGCCCAAGCCCTACTACCAGGGCGCAAAGGCACAGCTCGACGAACTGCGCGGGCTGATCCGGGACGCGCGCTCGCAGGAACCGTCCCGGTCCTGACGCTCGATCAGCGCGACATTCCGTAGATGCGTTCGACGCGGATCCGCAGCAATTGCCGCTGGTCGCGGACCATCGCCTGCCGGTAGTCGTCCCAGTCGGGATGCTCGCCGCTGAGCGATCGATAGAGGTCTACGAGGGCGTCGACCGTGGCGTCGTGCGGGTCGGCCGCAGCCGGCGTGAGTTCACCGAGTCCCTCGGCAACCGCGTAGCCGGCGAAGAATCCGTCGCCGAGAACGTGCAGGCTGACACGTGGATCGCGTTCGACGTTGCGGGATTTTGCGCGTGTCGCGGTCACCGACACCAGCGCCGACGCCGACTCGTCATCCCAGGAGTGAATGACGTTCGACGACTGCGGACGACCGTCGCGTCGAAGCGTGATCAAGATGGATTCGCGGTGGTCGGCGACGATGCGGACAAGTGCGGGGTCGAACTCGGCTGTGGTCATGATCGGTGCAACGTCACGCGCGGTAAATTGCTTTCCACCGCACTCGTCGCCAGAAACCGCATCTGCGGTCGGAAACCTCTGGTGCGCATCGGGTTTCTGACCAGACACGCGGCTTCTGGGTTCGCGACACGCCGACGAGCACTCGGACGAGGGTCGCCGTCCGTCCTGGTCCGCACAAAAAGTAGGGGAACTACCGACCCAGGTCACCTTCCACGGACATCGGCTCAGTTCCGGCTGCCCTGCTGCGCCGCAAGACGCACCGGCGCGTTGTCGACGCCGTAGCCGTCGTAGTGGTCGAATCGCTGGACGAACTCGAAGAATACGGAACCGATTGTGCGCGTGTAGAAGTGGATGAAGTGGCCACCACACGGCCCCGGTCCGCGATCGTAGAGCAGATCCAGCGATTGCAGTTCGTCGACGATGCCGTCCTCGAGACCGAATCGCCCACGGAGGTAGTCGTAGTAGTTGTCGGGAACCGGCAAGAACTCCAACCCGGCCGACCGGGCGGCGCGAGCAAGTCCGACGACGTCACGGCACCCGAACGCGACGTGCTGCGGCATCACGGCGCCGTCGAGCACATGAGGTGCGACGTTGAGCGGAAGCCGGACCCCACCGTCGAGGGTGCGCATCACCTGACTGCGCACCAAACCGGCGGGTCCGGGCACCTCGGTGGGCGCGTCGGCGCTCAGCCCGAAGACGCTACTCAGGAACAGCGTGGTGTCCTGCGCGGTCTGCCACGTCTGGGTGAGGTTCACGTGGTCGATGGAGGTGACCTCTCCGGGCATCTCGGTGCGGCCGTCGCGGAATTCGTCGACCCAGGACGGCACGCCTGTCGGCGGTTGGTCGACCCAGAAGAACTCCGTGCCGTCGGGCGCCCGGGTTGCGCCGAAACTCTGCTCCGAGGCGTAGGTGCGCCGGTACGCAGTCGGCGCCATCAGGCCGGCGGCACGCTCCGACAGCGCCTCGGCGTCGGGCACCTGAAGTCCGATCGCCGCCACATGCGGCTGTTCGTCGCGCGCCTGCTGTTCGTTGAGCACCACCCGCGCGTCGCCGGCGGTCCACAGGGAGACCGGCTTGCTACGGTGTCGGCCGCGGGCGGTGAACCCGAGTTGGCCGAGCAGCACCTCCACCTCGCTGGTGTCCTCGGCCTTGATCTCGACGAAGTCGAACCCGCTGGGCGGCTTGGTATCCGCGATGTCGAGGAGATTCAGCTCGTCCTGCAACCAGAGCAGCGATCGCAGCGCGTGGATCGCGGTGCGCGCCGGATCGGTCTGGCGGAAGGTGTCGTTGAAGACCTCCAGCGAGAGCGGACCGTCGTAGCCGGCGGTCAGCACGTGCCCGACGAAGCGCGCGAGATCGAACGCACCCTCGCCCGGGAACAGCCGATGATGGCGACTCCAGGAGAGCACATCCATCGACAGCGCGGGTGCGTCGGCGAGCTGGAGGAAGAAGATCTTGTCACCGGGGATCGTCGCGATCGCCGCGGGGTCGTGGCCGCGGGACAGCACATGGAAGCTGTCGAGGCAGAGTCCGACGCTGCGGTGATCGGCGAGTTCGACGACCCGCCAACTACGGCGATAGTCGTCGATGTACCTGCCCCACGCGAGCGCCTCGAATGCGATGCGGATGCCGTATCCGGCGGCAACGTCGCCGAGGCGTCGGAGTTGGGAGGCGGAGACCTCGTCGGAGTCGATGGTCGCGGTCGCGACGTTGCTGCACACCAGGATGGTGTCGATGCCGAGGCGCTGCGCCGTCACGAAGGTCGCCTCGGCGCGTCGGAGGTTGTCGGCGAAGACGTCGTCGTCGACTCCTTCGAGGTCACGAAGCGGCTGGTAGAGGTACAGGGTGAGTCCGAGGCGCGCCGCGAGCGCGCGGATCTCCTCGGGCGAGTGGTCGCTGGAGATCAGGTCGGGTTCGAAGATCTCCACACCGTCGAAGCCGGCCGACGCGCACGCGTGCAGCTTCTCGACCAGTGATCCGGAGATCGAAACGGTGGCGATCGAGGTCTTCATCACACGAATGTACCAATTGGTTCATTACCGAACAAGGGTTGCGCAGGTTTTCGCACCGGGCTGGGTAAGCTGCCGATCGTGGCAGCCAAGCCGAAAGCCGAACTCCAGCGCGACGCCGAACGGACGCGTGCGGAGCTGCTGACCGTTGCCACCGAGGTGTTCGCCGAATCCGGCTACTCCGGCGCCCGCGTCGACGAGATCGCCGAACGCACCCGCACCACCAAGCGGATGATCTACTACTATTTCGGCGGCAAAGAGGGCCTCTACCTGGCCGTTCTCGAGAACGCCTACCGCGGTATCCGGTCGGCCGAACAGAAGCTCACCGTCGACCACCGCGACCCCGTCGAAGCGATCCGACGCCTGGCCGAGGTCACCTTCGACCACCACATCGCGCACGACGCGTTCATCCGACTGGTGTCGATCGAGAACATCCATCGCGGCGAATTCATCCGCAAACTCGCCGACCTCCCCGGCCTCTCCGCGCCGGCGACATCACTGCTCGACGAGATCCTGATCGACGGCCGCAAGACCGGCGTGTTCCGCGACGACGCGACCGCCCTCGACGTCCACCTCGTGATCAGCTCGTACTGCGTATTCCAGGTCGCCAACCAGTACACCTTCGGCTACCTCTTCGACGTCGACCTCACTGAAGTCTCCCAGCGCGCCCACCTGCGCCGCATGATCGGCGACGTCGTGGTCGGCTGGCTGACCAGCAAGAACTGACCCGAGTACGACTACGCTCCCTCGGTGAACCCACCGCTCCCCGAGGCGATCCCCACCGCCCCCTGAGGTGCGAGCCTGCGAGCCTCGAAGGGCGCCGGTGAGACAACAATGTCGTCTCACCAGGGGCTTCGAGGCTCGTCGCTTGCGCTCCTCACACCTCAGCCGGCGGGAGGCGGACCCCAGCCGGCGGTAAACGCGATACCGATCACACCAAAGTCTTGACGCGACCCGGGTCACAATGCTCTACTCAATTGCGAACGTACTAGTTCGTACATTACGGAGAGTCACCATGAACCACCGCCCAAGCTTCCTCGTCGGTCTCATCGGCACCGGCGTCGGACCCTCGCTGACCCCGGCGATGCACATGGCCGAGGGTCGGGCCAAGGGGTTCGACTACGTCTACCGCACCATCGACCTCGACACCCTCGCGATCGAGCCCACCCGGGTCGGCGAGGTCCTCGCCTGGGCACGGACGCTCGGGTTCGACGCCGTGAACGTCACGCATCCCTGCAAGCAGCTCGTGCTGGAGCACCTCGACGAGATCGATCCGGTCGCCGCCACCCTCGGCGCGGTCAACACGGTCCGCTTCACCGACCACGGCACCATCGGATACAACACCGACACAACGGGATTCGCACACGGATTCACCGAGGGGCTGCCCGGCGCCGACCTCGCCGACGTTGTCCTCGTGGGCGCGGGCGGCGCCGGAACCGCCGTCGCCGACGCCCTCGCCCGACTCGGGGCCGCCCACCTCACCATCGTCGACATGAACGTCGACCGCGCCAGCGAGCTGGCCCACGAACTGGGCACGCGCTACCCGACCGCCCGCATCGAGGCATCCTCGTTCGACAAGCTCTCGGTTCTCCTCCCCGAGTCGACCGGCGTCGTGCACGCCACCCCCACCGGCATGGCCGAGCATCCCGGCATCGCCTTCGACGCCGCGCTGCTGCACCCCGGACTGTGGGTCGCCGACATCGTCTACCGACCCCTCGACACCGCACTTCTGCAGGCAGCCCGTAGGGCCGGCTGCCGCACTCTCGACGGAGGCCATATGGCCGTTCACCAGGCCGTCGACGCCTTTGCCCTGATCACCGGGACAGCCCCGGACGCCGCCCGCATGTCCCGCCACTTCCGCGAACTCGTCGCAAACCCGTCCTGAACCAGAGCAGAATCACCCCCGAGGAGTTCACCTCATGACCACCATCGACCACGCACACACGGAAGACATTCCTGTGCGCACTCCCAAGCGCGCCGCGCTGGCCAGTTTCATGGGCAGCGCCGTCGAGTACTACGACTTCTTCCTCTTCGGCTCCGCCGCGGCGCTCATCTTCCCGCACGTCTTCTTCCCGTCGGACAACGACGCCGCCCTGGTCATGTCGTTCATGACGTTCGGCTTCGCCTACATCGCCCGACCGATCGGCGCGGTAGTGCTCGGCCACTTCGGTGACCGCATCGGACGGCAGCGCGTCCTCATGTTCACCCTGGTCCTGATGGGTCTGTCGACCTTCATCATCGGCTGCCTGCCGACCTTCGGCACCATCGGATGGCTCGCACCCGGACTCCTGGTCCTGTGTCGGCTGATGCAGGGCTTCTCCGCCGCAGGCGAGCAGGCCGGCGCCAGTTCTCTGACCCTGGAACACTCCCCCGACCATCAGCGCGCGTTCTTCACCTCGTGGACCCTCACCGGAACCCAGGGTGGCCTGATCCTCGCCTCGCTGATCCTCATCCCGTTCATGGCCCTGCCCGACGACGCGAAGTACTCCTGGGGCTGGCGTGTCCCGTTCTGGCTGTCCGCCGTGGTCGTCGTGGTCGCCTACTTCATCCGTCGCCAGTTGCACGAAACCCCGCAGTTCACCGAGGCAAAGGAAGCCGGCACCATCGCCAAGATGCCGCTCGTCCCGCTGATGCGTGAACAGTGGCGCAGCGTCCTGCGCGTCATCCTGTGCGCCTTCATCGCCGCTGTCTCAACAGTTTTCGCGAATCTGGCCCTCGCCTATGGCAAGAAGGTCGGACTCGACGCCGACCTCACCCTGTGGCTGATCGTCGTCGCCAACATCGGCGCCCTGTTCACTCAGCCCGCTTTCGGCAAGCTCGCCGACCGCATCGGACGCAAGCCGGTCTTCATCTACGGCGCCGTCGCCTCGGCCGTCCTGATGCCCTTCTACATGCTGTCGATGAGCCAGGACAACCACGTCATAACCTTCGCCCTGGCGATCGCGACCTTCTCCTTCGGATACGCCGCCGCGAACGCCGTGTGGCCGTCGTTCTACGGCGAGATGTTCTCCACCGAGGTGCGCTTCTCCGGTATGGCGATCGGCACCCAGCTCGGTTTCCTGATGGCCGGTTTCGCGCCGACGATCGTGACCGCCCTCGGCGGTGTTCGCGAAGGCGGCTGGACCGTCATCAGCATCTTCACCGCCGTGATCTGCGCGATCGCTGCCGGCGCCGCGCTGACCGCCCGGGAGACCAAGGACGTGCCCACCGAACAGCTCGGCCGTACCCCCTCGTCGGACAACGCCAAAGAGCTTGTCCATCACTGACATTCACTCGCACAGCCACTCAGGAGTGACACCCTCATGACCACGATCATCAACACCGATCCCGACAGCGCGTCGGCCACCCAGAATCAGATCAACGCGGAGATCGCCGCGATCGAGACCGCCTACCAGCACGGTGGGATCGAGGAGACCCAGCCCCGGCTCGACTATCCGCCCTACCGCAGCAGCCTGCTGCGCCATCCCACCAAGGATCTGCACCACGCCGATCCCGAGGACGTCGAACTGTGGACCCCGGCGTTCGGCGCCCGCGACGTGCACCCGCTCGAGGCGGACCTGACGATCCAGCACAACGGCGATCCGATCGGCGAGCGACTCATCGTGACCGGACGTGTGCTCGACGGCAACGGCCGCCCGGTGCGCAACCAGCTCGTCGAGGTGTGGCAGGCCAACGCTGCCGGCCGGTATGTCCACAAGCGCGACCAGCACCACGCCCCCATCGATCCCAACTTCACCGGTGTCGGCCGCTGCCTCACCGACGACGACGGCTGGTACAAGTTCACGACCATCAAGCCCGGGCCTTACCCATGGAAGAATCACAACAACGCCTGGCGGCCCGCGCACATCCACTTCTCGTTGTTCGGAACGGAATTCACGCAGCGGATGATCACCCAGATGTACTTTCCGGGCGATCCGCTGTTCGCACTCGACCCGATCTATCAGTCGATCACCGACCAGAAGGCACGCGACCGCCTCGTCGCGACCTACGACCACGACGTCGCCACCCACGAGTGGAGCACCGGATACCGCTGGGACATCGCCCTTTCCGGTACCAACCGGACCGTCTTCGAGGACGAGTGAGGAAACGATGAGCACCCTGCTGACCCCGACCCCCGGCCAGACGATCGGCCCCTTCTACGGCTACGCCCTACCGTTCGACGGCGGTGACGAGCTGGTGCCGCCACGCTCGCCCGGCGCCATTCGCTTCCACGGCACCGTCACCGACGGCGACGGAACACCCGTCCCCGACGTGATGCTGGAGATCTGGCAGGCCGACGCCGACGGGACCATCTCCCGCGAACCGGGATCGCTCAAGCGCGACGGATGGACCTTCACCGGCTGGGGACGCGGACCAACCGACGACGCGGGCGACTTCTCCTTCACCACAGTCGAACCCGGCCCCGTACGGCCCGACCACGCGGCGTTCATCATGGTGACGGTCTTCGGCCGCGGGTTGCTGAACCGACTGTTCACCCGCGCCTACGTTCCAGGTCCCGCGTTGGAGACCGACCGGCTGCTGCAATCCGTCCCCGCCGATCGGCGCCACACTCTCATCGCCGAGCGCGACGAGCAGGGCCTCCGCTTCGACATCCGACTCCAGGGCGACGACGAGACCGTCTTCCTCGCCTACCCGGGAATATGACCGACCTGTTCTGGCCCGGCGACCATCGTGCCGGCAGCCTCATGTCCGACGCGGCGTTCGTGGATGCTCTTGTCACCGTGGAGGATGCGTGGCTGGGCTGCCTGGTCGACGGCGGTGTCGCGCCCGATGACGCTGCGACCGACCTGACGGGCTTCGTCACAGCCGAGGATCCCGAGCGACTCGCGGCAGGAGCCGAACGCGAAGGGAATCCGGTGACCGGCCTCGTCGCACTGCTGAGGGAACGCACGCAAGGTGCTGCCGCACAATGGATTCACCGCGGACTCACCAGCCAGGACGTCGTCGACACCGCGCTGATGCTGTGTCTGCGGGATTCCGTCGCCCGGGTTTCCCGGGACGTCGACGAACAGATTCGCGTCCTGGTCGGGCTCGTCGAGCAGTATCGCGATGCGCCGATGCTCGCCCACACCCTCACCCAGCCCGCACTCCCGAGTACTGCCGGGAAGAAGTTCGCGGTGTGGTTGTCGGGGGTGCTCGACGCGGCGTCGACACTGGGTTCTCTGCCGCCTCTTCCGGTGCAGATGGGCGGCGCGGCAGGGACCTTGGCCGCCACCACCGAGCTGACCGGATCCCCCGACGCGGCGGTCGCACTGTCCGATGCCCTCGCCGATCGACTCGGTCTGGCGCGCGCACTGCCCTGGCACACCACGCGCGCGCCGATCACCCGGGCCGGCGATGCCCTGGTCGAATGCACCGACATCTGGGGTCACATCGCCAACGACGTGCTTGCCGGGAGTCGCGGCGAGATAGGCGAATTGACGGAAGGTGCCGGCGGCGGGTCGTCGACCATGCCGCACAAGTCCAATCCCATGCTCTCCGTACTGATCCGCCGCGCGGCGCTCGCGGCGCCTGCCCTGGGCGCGACGCTGCACACCGCGTCGGCGAGTAGCGTCGATGAGCGCTCCGACGGCGGCTGGCATGTCGAGTGGTCCACATTACGCACCCTGGCCCGACGCACAGTCGTCGCTGCCGGGCAGACCATCGACCTCCTCGTCGGGCTGCGCGTCGACACCGACCGATCGCGATCCAATCTCGAAGCAGCACAAGGAATTCTCGCCGAGCAGTGCACCATGGCCGAGCTCGCGGATCGTACCCCCGCGTCGACCTATCTCGGCGCCGTCGACCATCAGATCGACACCATCCTCGAACGCGCCCGCCACCACCTGAAGGAGTCGTCGTGACCACAACCGAATCCACCTACGACGCCGGTATGTCGGTTCGCCGGGAAGTGCTCGGCGACAACCACGTCGACCGCGCCGTGGCCGGCACCACGGAGTTCACCGAGGACTTCCAGAACCTCATCACCCGCTACGCGTGGGGCGAGATCTGGACGCGTCCCGGTCTGGATCGCAAAGCGCGGTCGATGATCACCCTCACGGCGCTCATCGCCCGCGGTCACCATGAGGAGTTCGCGATGCACGTGCGCGCTGCGCTGCGCAATGGACTGACCCCAGACGAGATCAAGGAGGTCATCCTGCAAAGCGCCATCTATTGCGGTGTGCCCGATGCCAATTCGGCATTCCGGATCGCTTCGGGAGTGCTGGCCGAGAGCTGAGGGCCGGCTACGCAGCCTGCACGACCATCACCGGACACTGCGCGACGTGCAGCACCGCTTGGCTGGTCGAGCCCAGCATCAGTCCGCGGAAGCCTCCGTAACCACGGCTGCCGACCACCACGAGCTGGGCGTCCTTCGACAGTTCGGTGATCCGGTTCGACGGGGCATCGGAGGTGACCACGGTCTCGACGTCGACGTCGGGAAAGTCCTGGCCATACCCCGCCAGTTGCGTGCCCAGAGTCTCGCGGGCCTCGTCGTCCATCTCGCGCTTGACCTCTTCGCTTGCCTCGAAGAACGCCGCGCCCGAGTACCCGCCGTAGGCGTGCACCGCGACCAGCGAGGTGTCGAGGAATCCTGCCTGAGCGAATGCCTGCGCGATCGCGTCGGTCGACGTCGGCGAACCGTCGACGCCCACCACCACCGGCCCGCTCGACGGTAGCTGATCCGACACCACCACGACCGGACACTCGGCATGGGACGCCACATGGGTGCTGACCGAACCCAGGAGCAGCCCGCTGACACCGCCCAGACCGCGGCGGCCGACCACCAGGATGTGGGCGCGACTGGAGATGTCACGGAGCGCAAGGCCCGGCCTGCCCTCGATGACCTCGCCGCTCACGGCGACACCTTCGGCAGTGTCCTCAGCCAGGCCTTTCGCCAGCTCGACGGCCGCTTCGGCGAAGGCACGTCCGGCGCTCGCCGAGGCCTCGACTGCGGACACCGCGGCAAGGGTGAACGCCGGGGCGGGCGGCGCGGTAACGCTCACGATGTGCAACGGACGGTTCTCCCGCACCGCGGCACGTGATCCCCACCGCACCGCATTCGTTGCCTGTTCCGACCCGTCCACCGCCACCACGATCGGCGCGTTGACCGGCATTGTCACCACTTCCTCTCACCTGGCACACCGTCGACTCTCGCAATCCACACTGCCAGACAAAGGCACCACGAACGCCGTGTTCGCCGGACCACGACCGTTGACGGCTGTGTGAGAATGCCAGACGTGATCGCCCTCGCCTCCGTCTACGTGCCGCACCACTCCGGTGGTCGTGACAGCAGCCTCACGGAATGGCTTGTCGTTGTGGGCATTCTCCTTGCCATCGTCGTCGGCGGCGTCATCCTGGCCTACCGCACTCGGGTCCAGAATCGGAACAAGAGGAACGACGGCAGCGACTAGTCGTGAGTGTTCATCCGACCGCGGCGAACTGACGAGCCGCACCCAGAACAAGCGGACCTGATACCTCGAGATCGTTGTCGCGGAGCCGTCACCGGTCCGGCACCGGCCGCCCCGACTGCTGCGACCACAACACCGGGTCTTCGCGGAGCAGCCGATTGCGCCCCTTTCGGCGATAGCGCCAGATCTGCAACGCACCGAACCCCCACAGCACGAACTGTGTCGACATCGCCCAGGTGAACGCGTCCGCCGAGTAGCCCGATCCACCGTCGGGCGTACGCCAGTCCAGCACAAGCCCGATCATGGCCACCGTGAGCAGGCTGGCGAGGAAACCGGCCTGGTTGATGATGCCCGTCGCGGTGCCAACGCGGACAACGGGATTCGACGTCCGGCCGAGGTCGAACCCGATCATCGACGCGGGTCCACCCATGCCGCAGACCACCACCAACACCACGAGCACCCCGAACGGCGCCGACCCCGGCCAGGCCAGCACGAGCGCCCACATCGACGCGATCGAGGCAACCACCAGAAGCACGAGGGTCGAGCGGTGCCACGGCCAACGCGTGATCAGCCACGCGAAGATCGGCCCGAAGGCCATGATCGACAGCACCATCACGGTCAGCAGCACGCCGGCCGACGCGGAGCTCTGGCCCTGCCCTTGGACGAGAAACGGGTAACCCCAGAGAAGTCCGAGCACCGTCGCGCTGAACTGGGTCGAGAAATGCATCCAGAACCCGAGGCGCGTTCCCGGGTGCTCCCACGACGCCTTGAGCCCATCCCAGATTTCCGTCAGACCCATCGACGGCCGCGACGCCGATCGCGCGTCGGGGGTGTCTCGCACCATGAACAGCGCCACGACGAACAGCACCGCGCCGATCGATGCGATGACCACGTAGGCGCGCGTCCAGCCCAGCGTCGAGAACGCCCACGTCATCGGTACCGCGGCCGCGACGGCACCCAGTTGCCCCAGCACGCCGGTCAACTGGGTCATCAGCGGGATGCGCCGGGTCGGGAACCACGCGGTCACCAGGCGCAGGACGCAGATGAAGGTCATGGCGTCGCCGATACCGACGAAGGTGCGCGACAGTAGGGCCCCGGTGTAGCTGTCGGCGAAGGCGAAGCTCAGCTGGGCGACGGTCAGAATGGCGGTACCCGTGAGCAATACGCGGCGCGGACCGAAACGATCGACCATGATGCCGACCGGGATCTGCATGAGTGCGTAGACGAGCAATTGCAGGACCACGAACGTCGACAGCTGTGATGCGGAGATGTCGAATCGTTCCGCGGCAAGCAACCCCGCGACCGCCAACGACGACCGGTGCAGCACCGCGACGAAGTAGATCGCCAGGCCGACAAGCCAGATGGCCATGGCCTGACGGGAGCGAACGGCGACGGTCACGGTCTCATTGTCCACCCGGCGCCAGAAGCGTCACGCAAGAGCGCCGTCGACAAACTGTGCGACGCCCTCACCGAAGGACCAGTCCTCGCGCGTGTTCGCCGACACCGAGATCACCAAGTCGGCTGGACGCAAACCGGTTTCGGCTTCCAGACGCTCGGCGAGCGCCTTGAATGCGGCGCGCTTGTGCTCCATCGTCCGGCCCTGCTGGAAGATCTGGATGACCACCGCATCGTCGGTGCGGTCGAAACCCAGCCCGGTGTCTTCGAGGATGATGCGGCCCGGCTTGTGTTCCGTGATGACCTGATAGCGGTCCCGATCGGGCGCGGCGAAGTGCTCGAGCATCACGTCCTGCACGACGTCGGCGAATCTTCTCAACTCGGCATCGGTACGACGACCCTCGGTCACATGGATGTGGACCAGCGGCATGGCTGCACTCCTCTCGTTGCCACTAGTATGTCCGGACATACTGACAAATGCAACCTCTCGCTCACCGGTGGGGCGTCTTCGGATCGGCGACCCACCCGCCGACGTCGTCAAGGCGATCGTGGAAGCGGGCAGAGGGCCGCCGTCGAGGGCGGGTGTCGCGGCCGCATTGATCCGGCACAAAAAGTGGGGGAAGAAACTTCTTCCCCCGGCCTTGGTGTCGTCCCCTAGAAATTTCTCGCGGATGACTATGAACCCCGGGGAAGAAGTTCTTCCCCTAGATTTCGCGGGCACGGCGCTGACGCGTTTTCCCAGGTCAGCGGGGGCGGTCACCGGGCTCTTCGGATCAGAAGTACTGGGCTCCCCCGTCGACGCTGAGGTGCTCCGCGGTGACGAATGACGACGCGGCGGACGCGAGGAACAGCACCGCGTCGGAGATCTGCTCGGGTTCGGCGGCGTAGGTGTCCAGGAACGGGGTGCCCATGTTGTTCAGCCGCGGGTTGGTTTCACCGGCGGCCGCGAGCCGCACCTGCATGTCGCCCGAACCCATCGGTGTATTCACGCCGCCCGGGTGAATGCTGTTGACGCGGATGCCCAGTGGGCCGAGTTCGGCAGCAAACGCCCTGGTCATACCGGTGACCGCATGCTTGGAGGTGGTGTAGGGAACCATGAACGGCTGCACCTTCTTACCGGCATACGAGCTGATCAGGATGATCGAGCCACCGCCGCCTGCGGCCATGTGGGACGCCGTGGCCATCACCGTGTTCCAGACGCCGACGACGTTGATGTCCAACGTGTCCCGCAGGATGTCCGGCGTGATCTCGTTCCACGGCGCCGGAATACAGATACCCGCGTTGGCCACGACCACATCGATCCGACCCAGTTCGTCGACGCCGCGCTGGGCCAGCCCCTACAGATGATCCAGGTCGCGCACGTCGCCCTGCTCGACGACGATCCTGCGGCCCTCGGCCTCGACCAACTTCACCGTCTCGTCGAGGTCGGCCGAGGTCGGTGAGTCGTAGGGCACTCCGGGCAACGGCCCGGCAAGGTCTTGCGCGACAATGTCGGCGCCCGCCCGCGCCAGCGCCACGCAATGTGCGCGGCCCTGCCCACGGGCCGCGCCCGTGACAAAGGCAACCTTGCCGTCGAATCCTGAAGTCATTCGTCTCACCTGATTTCTGTCACGACTTGATCCGTAGCGCCTCAGCCGTGATCGGCATCACAACGTCGGCTCTGCCATTCGATCACACCACCCTCCGGGTTTTGTCACCGGGTGCCAATAGTGTCGCGAGTGGCCGCTGCCTGCCCTTCTCAGGACCGGGAGGCACGGAACTGACTCGGACTGCGCCCGCATCGCCGTCTGAATGTGCGGCTGAAGTGCGAGGCGTCGCGGAACCCGAGTTGGAGGCCGATCTCCGCGGCTCCGAGATCGGTTTGCAGCAGTAGATTCTTCGCTCGGTCAATCCTCTTGCCGTACAACCATGCTCGCGGTGTCGAGCCCGAGGCGCTGAACAGTTTGTGTATGTAGCGCACCGACATCCCGAGTTCGGCAGCGGCATCGGCGATCGTCCGTTCCGGGTCGGACATGTCCCGGATCATCACCGCCTGGACCCGCCGAAGGTCATCGATGTGAACACGTTCGGTGAGCGACAAACCGGCGGCCTGATGGTTGACGGCGGCCGATACGACGTCGAGCACTGCCGAGGACACCGCGTCGAGGGAGGCGGCTCCTATCGCGTCATCGTGAGTCGCGATGTCCACCAGGAAGTTCGACGCCAACCGCCCGACACCGTCATTCGCCGAAATAGCCCGTGCCGTCAGACCGTCGGCAATGTTCGCACCGACTCGTGAGGCAAGTAGGGATCGGGAAGCGCGCATCACCACCTGCTCGAACTCGGTTTTCCCGCTGACGACGAACGGCCGAGATGAATCGACCAGCCCAAAGGACCCATGGGCCAGCGTGGCCGTTCGGGCGTCCTGCGTGATTGTGGCGGTCCCCTTGGAGATCAGGCACAGAAGGTAGTCGTCGCCTGGGTCGGAGTCGATCATCGCGGGTGTCCGAACGACGGTGTGCGGGTCCGCCCGGACAACACTGACCGACAGGTCACCCACCGGCCGCGCGCGGATGTCGGCAGCGAAAGACGTCTGCGCGGACGGCCAGTCGACCGCCATTTCGCAGTAGGTGGAATCCAAGGTCTCGGCCCAGATCGCGCGCCCTTCGGTCGAGGCGAGCCGGCGCGTGCTGAGGGCAACTGTGCCGGCCGACCCTGTGCACTCCGGATCAAGGATCCGTGCAGTCTCGGTCATTCTTTCGCGCCTCCTGGACTCATAGTGTTCCAAGTCACAGGGAATGGCCAGCCCGCGGCGTCATAGCCGAACAATCGCTCACCACCACTCCCTTCCATCCCGCTATCCCGACGGAGGAACCCATGACCACGACGCAGGCGCTCACCCCCAGCTGGATCACGGAAGTGACGATGGCCGACCTCGAGGCCGACCCTCACTCGGTGTACGAACGTCTCCGGAGGGAGGCGCCGGTCGCCTACTTTCCGCAGCTGGGCCTGCACATCGTCTCAACCCGAGAACTGTGCATGGAGATCGCCAAGGATTCGGCCAACTGGCCTGCAGTGATCTCGCCGGCCGGCGGCCGCACCTTCGGGCACGGGGCCATCCTCAACTCCAACGGCCCAGAGCACCGCGACCTGCGCGACATGGTGGAACCCCACTTGCAACCCTCCGAGGTGGACAAGTACATCGATCCACTCGTTCGACCGTTCGCCCGCGAGCGACTCGCCACCATCGAGGACAACGGCGCCGCGGACATCGTCGCCGAGTACTTCGAACCCGTCAGTGTGCGAGCACTCGGCGATCTGTTGGGCCTCGACGACGTGTCGACCGACAAGTTGCGCGAATGGTTCCACAAACTGAGCGTCTCGTTCACCAACGCCGACATGACGGCCGACGGTGAGTTCGCCAATCCCGACGGGTTCATCCCCGGCGACGAGGCGAAGGCCGAGATCATCGCGCACGTCGACCCGAAGATCGACCATTGGATCGAGCATCCCGACCGCACGGCCATCTCACACTGGCTGCACGACGGGATGCCCGAGGGCCAGACCCGCAGTCGCGACGTCGTCTATCCGAATCTGTACGTGTTCCTCCTCGGCGCCATGCAGGAACCGGGCCACGCCATGGGCACCACGCTGGCCGGACTGTTCAGTCGTCCGGAACAGCTGGAGCGGGTCATCGACGACCCGACACTGATCCCGCGTGCAGTCAACGAGGGGATGCGCTGGGTCGCTCCGATCTGGTCGGCGGCCGTGAAGGTCTCGACCAGTGAGGTAACTGTCGGCGGCGTCACACTGCCGGAGGGCTCGCTGGTCATGCTGTCCTACGGCTCGGCCAACAACGACGAGAATGCCTACGACGCACCGACATCCTATGACCTCGATCGCGCGGTCATCCCGAACATGACCTTCGGCGGCGGTGATCACGCCTGCGCCGGAACGTATTTCGCCAGTGCGGTGGTGCGGATTGCCCTCGAGGAGCTCTTCGAGACGATTCCCAACATCGAACTCGACCCCAACCATGACGTCGACTTCTGGGGCTGGGGATTCCGGGGCCCCAAGGAACTGCACGTCGCCTGGGAGGTGTGAGGTGACCGCGACGATCCCGGAATCGGACATCACGGAGAGGCCCATGGATCAGACACACCGGGTCAGGATTGCCGGCACCGACACCGATCTCTCGGTGGCACAGGATCAACCGATCCTCGATGCCGCGTTACGCGCCAACGCCTGGATTCCTCACTCGTGCACTCAGGGCACCTGCGGTACATGCAAACTGAAGGTTCTGTGCGGTGAGGTCGACCATCACGGTTCACCCGACTACACCTTGACCGCCGAGGACCGATCGAGCGGACTGGCGTTGGCCTGCATGGCAACTCCGCGGACCGACGTCACGGTCGAACCAATCGGTGCCGTTGACGACGGGGTGCCCCATCACCCGCTGCGGGACTACACCGGCACGGTCATTCAACTCGACGACATCGCGGCCAACACCCGCCGCCTGGTCGTCGAACTCGACACGGAGATGACGTTCAACGCCGGGCAATACAGCGAGCTGATCGTGCCGGGCACCGGCGTCGGCCGACAGTATTCGATGGCCAATCCGCCGAGCGAATCACGACGTCTCGAGTTTCATGTCAAGCTGACCCCAGGCGGCCTGGCGACCGATGGCTGGATCTTCTCGTCACTGTCCGTCGGCGACCCGATCTCGTTGCGTGGACCACTGGGGCAATTCAATCTCGTAGCCGAGCAACCCCAGCCGGCGATCCTGATTGGCGGCGGAACAGGGTTGGCACCCTTGAAATCAATTGTGCAGCACAGCCTTGCACACCAACTCGTGCCGGAGATCTATCTCTACCACGGTGGGCGTCGCCGCGAAGACCTCTACGACTTCGAGTACTTCACCGCATTGTCAGAAGACAACGCCAACCTGCACTATCGGCCGGCCCTGAGTGAGGAGACCTGGTCGGGCGCCAACGGATTGGTGACCGACGTCGTCCTCGAGGACTTCTCGTCCTGCAAGGGAATGAGCGCCTACCTATGCGGGCCGCCCGCCATGATCGAGGCGTCGGTGAAGGCGCTGAAACGGCGCCGGATGGCTCCTCGTCTCATCTTCCGCGAGGAGTTCACCCCCGCAGCCACGCCCGAAGTCGAATAGTTGATCATCACAACAACACTCACGAATGGAGAACTACCATGTATGACGTCACCATCATCTACAGCCAGCCGAATGACAGCGCCGCGTTCGACGACTACTACGCGACCAAGCACGTTCCGTTGGTCGATGCGATCACCGGCGTTCGAGCTTTCACGATGAACAAATGCGAATCGCTGGATGAGAACCCACCGGCAGCCTACGCGCTGGCGCAGTTGCGTTTCGACTCCAAGGACGACGCGCTCCGGGCTCTCGGCTCACCGGCCGGCCAGGCCGCGGCCGCCGACGTCGCCAACTTCGCCACAGGTGGTGCCACCATGCTGTTCTCCGGCGATTCCTGATCTCGTGAACCTCATTGGCCCATAGCCGATTCCGAGTTTCGATAGCGCCCCGGCGAGTTACCGGCCTGCTTACGGAACACTCGGCTGAAATGGGAGACGTCACGGAACCCCACACTGAGACTGATGTCGGTCAGCGGAGCTTGAGTGTTGAGCAACAACATCTTTGCGCGTTCCACCCGGGCGTCGTACAGCAGGGCTCCGGGCGTCGTCCCCGTCGTGCGCACGAGCTTCTGCACATTGCGCAACGACATCCCCGCGACGTGTGCAACGTCGGTCAGCGTGAACTCCGGATCGTGAAGGTTGTCGTCGATCACCTGCCGGATGTGTGCCAGATCCTGCAGGCGGAGCAGCTCGCCCGGCGTCGCGGTAGGGGTGTCTTCGATGATTGCGGCAGAGAGCATCTCCAGCGCCGACGACGAGAACGACTCCGCGATCGTCGTCGACATCTCGGTGGTCGCCAGGTCGACGATCAGCCGGCCGATGACCCCCACCGACCCGGCATGGGGATCAAAGGATCGCCCGGTCGAGAGCCGTGCGGCGTTCTCGGGCAGTCGCGACGCCATGGCTTCGTGCGGAACACGGACAACAACCTGCCGAAAGGTGGCCGGGGAATGAAAGACAAAGGGAGAACCCAGATCCAGGATCGCGAACGCGCCACTCTCGAGGACTGCCGTTCGATCCGATTGAGTCACCTCGACATGGCCGTCGGTCACCAGACACACCAGGTAGTCGGTGCACGAATCCGATTGGATCATTGTCGGGCTGCGGACGACAGTCTGCTCGTCGCATCGGATGCTGCTGAAATGCAATCGCCCCAGCGGCCGACCACCCCACTCGGCGTCCAACCCGCCAGGACGGTCCGGCCAGTCGACATCCATCTCTGCGTACAGGTGACCGAGCGTGTGCTGCCATTCGTCGCGGCCCTCGGAGCCGTCGAGTTCGGAGGTCCACAGGGCGACCACGTCATCGGACTCCGGTCGCGCAGAGTCATCCGATTGTTCGCTCTCGGACATGTCTTGCCACACCTGACCCTTCTAGTGTTCTACGTCACAGGGACGTGGCCTCGTCACGATATACCGGAGTCCCCCTCCCTGGCGACCACCAATCGAATCATCAAGTTTGGCAGTAGATCCGGAGGATGAACGCCATGACCATCACCGCCATTGCGCCCAGTACAAGCACCGCCAACGACGTGCGGCCGATGACCGGGGCCGAGTATCTCGACTCCCTGCGCGACGGCCGCGAGATCTACTTCCGCGGCGAACGAGTCGACGACGTCACGACTCATCCGGCATTCCGGAATTCCGCGCGCTCGGTGGCCCGGATGTACGACGCCCTGCACCAGCCGGACGCCAAAGGCGTACTCTCCGTGCCCACCGACACCGGAAACGGAGGCTTCACCCACCCGTTCTTCAAGACCGCACACAGTGCCGACGACCTCCTCACCGCCCGCAACGCCATCGTCGAATGGCAACGGGAGGTGTACGGCTGGCTCGGCCGTTCACCCGACTACAAGGCGTCGTTCCTGGGCACCCTGGGGGCCAACGCCGACTTCTACGGCGAGTACAAGCAGAACGCCCTCAACTGGTACAAGAAGTCCCAGGAACGGGTGCTGTACCTGAATCACGCGATCGTCAACCCGCCCATCGACCGCGACAAGCCCGCCGATGAGACAGCAGACGTCTGCGTGCACGTCGTCGACGAGACCGACGCCGGACTCGTCGTCTCCGGCGCCAAGGTGGTGGCCACCGGGTCGGCGATCACCAACGCCAACTTCATCGCGCACTACGGACTCCCATTGCGCAAGAAGGAGTTCGGCCTGATCTTCACGGTCCCGATGGATTCACCCGGGCTGAAGCTGTTGTGCCGCACCTCCTATGAGATGAACGCCGCCGTTATGGGCACCCCCTTCGACTACCCGCTGTCGAGCCGCTTTGACGAGAACGACGCGATCATGGTGTTCGACAAGGTCCTCGTTCCGTGGGAGAACGTCTTCGCCTACGATGCCGAGACCACCAACAACTTCGTCATGCGATCAGGCTTCCTGAACCGCTTCATGTTCCATGGTTGTGCACGTCTCGCCGTCAAGCTCGACTTCATCGCCGGCTGTGTGATGAAGGGCGTGGAGATGACCGGTTCGGCAGGCTTCCGTGGTGTGCAGATGCAGATCGGCGAGATCCTCAACTGGCGAGACATGTTCTGGGGCCTGTCCGACGCGATGGCCAAGTCGCCCGACGAGTGGGTCAACGGGGCCGTCCAGCCGAATCTCAACTACGGACTCGCCTACCGCACATTCATGGGCGTCGGTTACCCACGCATCAAGGAGATCATCCAGCAGGTCCTCGGCAGCGGCCTGATCTACCTGAACTCGCACGCCGACGACTGGAAGAACCCGGATATCGAGCCCTACCTCAATCAGTACGTGCGCGGGTCCAACGGCATCGCCGCCATCGACCGCGTGCAGCTCCTGAAGTTGCTGTGGGATGCCGTCGGCTCCGAATTCGGTGGCCGCCACGAACTCTACGAACGCAACTACGGCGGCGACCACGAGGCCGTGCGCTTCCAGACCTTGTTCGCCTATCAGGGCACAGGGCAGGATGTCGCGCTCAAGGGCTTCGCCGAACAGTGCATGTCCGAGTACGACATCAACGGTTGGACCCGGCCGGATCTGATCAACAACGACGACCTGCAGATCCTACGGACCGCGCGGTGAGTACCGTGACTCAGCCGCAGGAGGGCACCGACCTGGAGCCCACTCCCCTCCGCATGCGTAAGGCGTTGGGCCGCTTCGCCAGTGGCGTCACCATCGTGACCACAGCCGAGAGCGAGGACGAGGGATCGGTGCACGGGATGACGGCCAACGCGTTCACGTCGGTCTCCCTGGACCCGCCTTTGGTTCTGGTGTCGATCGCGAACCGAGCCAAGATGAACGCCAAGATCAGCGAAACCGGGCGCTACGGCGTGTCCATCCTCGCGAACGATCAAGAGCCGTTGTCGCTCCATTTCGCCGGAGCCGCGAACGAGCCCGATCTCGTTCGGTTCACCTGGCGCAAGGGCGTCCCACTGCTCGACGGTGCCCTCGTTCACCTCTCGTGTTCGGTCACCGACTCGCACGTCGCCGGCGACCACACTTTGCACGTCGGTCGAGTCGAGGAACTCTGGTACGACGACGGGCGGCCACTGCTCTTCTACACAGGCAGTTTCCGAGCGCTCGAACTCCAGGGCGACACGGGTACGTGGGGCTTCTGACAAGCCCCGATAGACCGCGGGCGTGCAGTCACGAACTGGCTGCACGTCCTGCGCTTCATGTGCCGCTGAGCGGCACAAGTTGGTGGACAGCACCCCCGAACAAGCACATAGTGGCAGCCGATTCACGCTCCACGGAATCAAGGAAGGTTGATCATGGCAGCACTGCAGACGGTTCAGAAGATCGGTCCGGTTCTGGATCTGTTCACCGTGGCTCGCCCCGAGTGGGGCGTGTCGGAGGTGGCCTCCGCGATAGGTGTTCCCCGGTCGAGCGCGCATGCGCTCCTCGCCTCACTGGTCGACATAGGACTCCTGCAGTGCCGCGCGCGCGGACGCTACCGCATCGGGTGGCGGGTGGTGGAACTCAATCAAACACTCCAGGGCACCGTCGATGTGCGGACGTGCGCAGCGCCGATCCTGCAATCGTTGTCCGAGAAGTATGGCGAGACCACCCACCTCGCGATCATGGAACGCTATCGGGTGATGTACGTCGACAAGGTCCTCGGCAATCACGTGATCACGGTGAACGGCGCGCGGATCGGCGCGCACCTCGACGCACACTGCAGCGCTGTCGGCAAAGCGTTACTGGCACAATGTGACCCAGGTGAGATCGAACGCAACGTGACCCATCAGCCGTTGCGGCGGCTCACACCGTCGACGATCACCGATCCCGCCGAACTGAGCCGCGAGTTGAGATCGGTACTGCGCCAAGGCTGCGCCTTCGACAACGGGGAGGCCGTCGCCGAGGTCCACTGTGTGGCGGCACCGATTCGCGACGACATGGGTGTTGTGGTCGCTGCGATGTCCATCACCGCACCCGCGAGCCGATTCATACCGGCACAACAGGAGTTCCGACGCGCGGTGATCGCCGCGTCCGCCGAGGTGTCGCGCGCGCTGAGCACGCCGATGCCGACCCCTCTGCCCACGGAACTCGACAACCTGACTCTGCACGCCGTCGCAGGGTGATGCTCATGGCCCGACGATCAGGGACCCGACAACTGACGCGAAAGACCAAGAGCTGCAGTACGTACCGCAGCGGCCGAGTGATCGAGGTTGATGCGGTTGTGCCATCCCGACACCGAGATGCCGGCCACCACCTGGCCATCGCTGCCGACGACGGGGCTGGCCACGCAGGCCACTCCGGCGCGAGACTCCTCGAGGTCGTAGCTGACACCGCGTTCCCGGATGCGCGCGAGTTCGGCAGCGAACAGGCCAGGATTGGTGATGGTGCGTTCGCTGAGTCGCCGGAGGCCGCCTGCCACAACCCGGTCGACGACGTCGGCCGACGAAAATGCCAGGATCGCCTTGCCGATACCGGTTCCGTGCGCCGGCCACCGTCCACCGGCGCGCGTAGGCAGCGGTGGGGCCGAGGGACTGCGCAGCACATCCAGGTAGACGACCGACGTACCGTCGAGCACCGCCAGATGCACCGAGTGACCGGTTGCCTCACGCAGATCGTGCATGAACGGCGCCGCGGCATCGCGCAGATCTCGACGCCGCGGAACCCGCTGACCGAGTTCAAAGAGGTGCAGCCCCAACCGGTACCGCGTCCCATCGCGTTCGAGCAGCCCGTTCTCCACCAGTTCGACCGCGATCCGCTGGGCACTCGATTTGGAGATCCCGGTCTGGCGGGCGATCTCCGAAACACCCATGCCGAGTTCGGCAGCGCCGACGGCATCGAGCACCCTGACCGCGCGCGCAATCGAACCGAGTTCCGCACTCCGTTCACCATGCACGGTTTCCCATCGTGCCGCACCCCCATCACCGAAAGCAATGCATTGCAGTCATGTTCCGCGATGCCCGAGCAGAAAGCACGTGCCACCCATGGCCGATGACATCCAGGTCGCCGCCGAATCCCTTCTCGGCGCATACCGATCGATGGAACCCATCGATCCCCTCACGCCCCATTTCGCGGACGCCCCACTGTCCGCGGCCTACGAGATCGCGCTCGCGCAAGTTCAGGACTGGGAGAAGAACGGGGACACCGTCAAAGGCCACAAGGTGGGCCTCGCGTCGCGGGCGATCCAGCGCCAGATGGGCGTCGACCAACCCGACTTCGGTCATCTCACCGCGAGCATGTTCCACCTCGAACACGCACCGATCCCGGCGGGCACGTTCATTCAACCGCGGATCGAGCCCGAGGTTGCGTTCGTTCTGGGCAAGCCGCTGACCGGGCCGGGTGTCACCGTCGCCGAGGCCGTCGCCGCGGTCGACTTCGTGCTCCCCGCACTGGAGATCGTCGACTCCCGTATCCGCGACTGGAAGATCGGCATCTTCGACACCATCGCCGACAACGCGTCATCCGGCGGCGTCATTCTCGGAAGCCGACCGTCGAAGCTCTCCGACGTCGACCTCCGGTTGGCCGGCTGCAACCTCCACGTCAACGGCGAACTCATCGCCACCGGCGGAGGCGGCGCCGTCCTCGGATCACCGATCAACGCGCTCGTGTGGCTGGCCAACACCGTCGGGCCACTGGGCGTCACGCTGGAACCCGGGCATGTGGTGCTCCCCGGTTCCATGACCAAGGCGGTGCCCATCGGGGCCGGGGACACCATTGTCGCGAGCATCGCCGGCCTCGGCACCGTCACCGCCGTCATGGAAGGGGAAAACCGATGAGCAACAGCAACACCGACGCGCAGTGGAATGCCGCCCGGGTCGCCGACACCCTCCTCACCGCCGAACGCTCCCGCACCGCCCGTACCTCGATCGCACACGAGTGGCCCGGCCTCACCCTCGACGTCGCCTACGCGGCGCAGGACATCGCGCTGGCGGACCGTCGATCTCGCGGCGAGGTGGTGACCGGCATCAAGTTGGGACTCACCTCTCGGGCCAAACAGAAGCAGATGGGTGTCGACGAACCATCGGTCGCATGGCTGACCGATGCCATGGCACTTCCTGCGGGACTGCCGGTCCCGCGCGAGCGGCTCATCCACCCGCGCGCCGAACCGGAGATCGCGTTCGTCCTCGGCCGGCCGTTGTCCGGGCCGGGAGTGACTGCCGCACAGGCCCTTGCGGCGGTCGACCACGTGATGGGTGCGATCGAGATCATCGACAGCCGGTATTCAGGGTTCAAGTTCACCCTGGCCGACGCCGTCGCCGACAACAACTCCTCGGGCGTCTACCTCACCGGACCCATCACGCGGAACGTCTCCGAGATCGATCTCTCGCTGGAAGCGTGCCTGCTCGAGGTGGACGGCGACATCGTCGACAGCGCAACCGGATCTGCGGTCCTCGGTCACCCCGCGGAGGCGTTGGCCTTTGCCGCCAACACCTTCGGTGCCCGTGGAGTAACTCTGGAACCGGGCTGGGTGGTGTTGACCGGCGGCATGACCGACGCCGTAGCCGTCGAACCCGGGAGTCGAGTGGCCGCACACTTCACCTCACTTGGCTCCGTCACCGTTGCAGGAGGATGATCCATGCCGTTCATTGAAGTCACCATCGCGCACGGTCGCACGCCGGAGGAGATCCGAGCGCTGATGCATGAATTGACAGAGGCCACCCACCGCGCCATCGGTGCGCCCGTCGCGAACATCCGGGTCTGTGTGCGCGAGGTGCCGAAGACCCACTGGTCGGCCGGGGACGTGACGGTGGCCGAACGGGAGGCGGGCACCACGCCGTCGCCCTGACAAAACCGAACAACTTGCGCCGCGAAGCGACGCGCAGTCGAGATAACCGACTCGGTGTTGAGCCGAATTCGAATCGGGACTAGACCCGAGGTATCCATCCGCACAGAAGCTTTGGGAGCGCCAGATGACGTCGACGATCAGCACCCCACCCGCCAACCCCGCCGCACCGCCGGCACGGTTGGCGGACACCATGTATCACGATCTCCTGTCCCCAGCAGAGGTCAGCGACGTCCGTTCTCGCGTGCGGACTGTGGCGCACGAGTTCATCTCCCCTCTGGCACAGCGAATCTCGCACGGTGATGAACGAATCGACGGGTTCCCGCGTGACGCATTCGACGCACTTGCCGTCAACGGCGTGTTCCGGATCCCGTTCCCCGGAGATGTTGGTGGTGACGATCTGCGGCATCCGGCAACCGCAACAGCAACTGCGGTCGAGGAACTCGCCTACCATTCCAACAGCGTGGCCGCGATCTTCGACGTGCACTGCATTCTGGCCGGTAACGCAGTCAACCAGGGCACCGACGAGCAGCGGCAGCGGTGGCTCGCGCCGGTGGTGAAGGGTGACATCGTCGGTTCGTTCGCGACCAGTGAGCCGGCCGCGTCCAGCGACCTCTCGCCGTCCGCCGTGTCCACGGTTGCCGAGCGTCGCGCCGACGGCTGGATTCTGAACGGCCGCAAACGGTGGATCACCAACTCCGCGGTAGCGGCGTTCGTGGTGGTGCTGGCCCGGACCGGAGATCGACTGAGCACCTTCATCGTTCCGACCGATACACCAGGTGTCCGCATCGGCGTTCCGGACCGCAAGCTCGGCAACAACGGGCAGATCACCGCCGACGTTATTCTCGACGACGTCGAGCTCGGGGCGGCCACACTTCTCGGCGAGGAAGGCGGTGGCCTCAAGGTGGCACTACAGACACTCACCTATGGTCGGATCGGAATCGCCGCTGCCGGAGTCGGCATGGCCCAAGCGGCCTTCGATCACACCGCAGCGCATTTGAAGAGTCGCCACGCATTCGGCGAACCCCTCGCTGCCAAACAGCACTGGCAGTTCTTGATGGCCGATCGCGCCACCGAGATCGCCATCGCACGCGATCTGTATCTCAAGGCGGCTCTGCGTCTGGATTCGGGAACCGCATTCCCGGAGCCCGAGGCGGCAATGGCAAAGCTCCGCGGCACCGAGATCTCGGTCCAGATGGCCCGCGACGCCATTCAAGCGTTCGGCGGCTTCGGATTCACTCGTGAGCTCGGTGACGACGATTCCTCGAGCCCGGTGGAAGCCATCTATCGGGACGCGAAGATCGGCGAGATCTACGAAGGCGCCAACGAGATCCAGCGCTGGGTGCTCGCGCGGCAGATCTTCGGACGAGATATCACGGGGTGATACCACCTGTTCGGTGCAGGTGGGACACTGATCTTGGAGGTGTTCTCAATGGCAGCGACCATTTCCCGACGGCCCGAGCGGCACATCAATGAGACCACCGAGTCCGCAGGCGGTCGCGACTGGTGGACGAACACACTTGCGACCGTGTATTGCGAGATGGACCCCCAGTGGTCTGATCGTGGCTCGCGCTTCACCGCCGAGTTGTCCACCTACGACTTCGGCGATCTGCAGATGACAAATGTCCACGCAGATGGCCATTCCGTAATACGCACACCAGCGATGATCAGCGGAGCGGTCGAGCACGACTTGTTTCTCTGCGCGGTCACCGCGGGCCCGGGCACCGTCGAACAGAAAGGTGAGGCGGTGGTGCTCGACCATGGCGATTTCACCGTGATCGACTCCGCACTGCCCTACCGGTTCGACTTTCCGCAGTCCTTCACCCAGACCGTGGTCCGGATACCCCGACAGCGGTTGATCGCCAGTGCCGACGCAGACGACCTCGATTCGCTGATAATGCGCCGCTTGGGTGCCGACACCGGCGCCGGCGCGGTGGTCAGTCGGCTCGTGCAACAACTTGCCTCGGACCGCATGCCGGTCGACTCGGGCATCGCGACCGCATTGTCCGCCGCCGCAATCGACATGATGCTCGTAGCCCTCACCGCCGGACGGCCGACCGAATCCGCGACTGATGCGGCACACCGCGACGACCTGCTCCGCGCCCAGACCTTGTTCCGCGCACGGCTCGGCGACGAGACCCTCACCATCTCTTCGGCTGCGGCCGACCTCGGTATGTCGGTGAGATACCTGCAGAAGATCTTCGCCACAGCAGGGACCGCGCCTCGGGAGTGGTTGACATGGATACGTCTCGAGCGCGCCAGGACCCTTCTCCTGTCCGGCAGCCACACGGTCGCGGAACTGAGTCAGTCGGTGGGATTCCGGGAGAGTTCCCACTTCAGCAGGGCCTTCTCGGCCCGTTTCGGCATGAGCCCGGGCCGATTCCGTCGTGCGGTTCGCGCCGGCGAGAACATCAACGTGGCCGTCGGCGGCTCGGACATCATGCCTCGACGGTCAAGCCTGCGGCGACTCGCCGTCGATATCCGATGAAGGACTTGTTGTCGTTCACTGTGACGCCCGCGATCAGATCACCGCTGCTGTCGAGACCATCCCAGCTGTACTTTCCGGGCGCCGTCTCGACGGGTTGGAATTCGACCACCCGACCGAGGAAGCCTGCCGCTTTGATGTGCAAGTCATACTGATCCGACCAGAATGTCGGGATCGGCGCGTATGGCTTGGCGCTGCTCGGGTTGACTAGATTCTCCGCCGCATGCAGGCCCATGTCCGCTGCATTCGACCAGTGTTCCACCCTGATCACGCCGCCGACACCGACGTGCGTCCACTGCGCGACATCTCCCACTGCGACAACGTCTGGACGGTTTGCGGCAAAACAGAACTCATCGCACACGACATTCCCTCCGTCGAGGTCGACACCGGATCCGGTGAGCCATTCCGTGTTGGGCTGCGACCCGATCGCGACCAGCACCACGTCGGCCGCGAGCCGTTCCCCAGTGGAGAGTTCGATCTCTTCGACACAGGTGGCCCCATGAATCGCGACGACACCGGTGCGGCAGCGAACGTCTACGCCGTGCCGGCCATGGACACGCTGCGCGAATGCACCGATCGTCGGTCCCAGCACCGGCATTACGGTTTCGGACATCTCCACGATCGTCACCGACCCGACCCCGGCAGCACGGAGCACCGCGGCAACCTCGCACCCGATGAATCCGCCACCCATGATCACGACGTTGGACGTCGACGAGACCGCTTTGCCGAATCGCCGCGCGTCATCGATGCCGCGAAGCACGTGGATACCCTGCAGGTCAGGAATGTTGGACGGCAACCGCGCACGACGTCCGGTGGCAATGACGAGTCGGTCGAAAGCGATCGAATCGTGTCGGAGCGCAACCTCGTTGTGCTCGAGATCCAGACCGACCGCGGGATTGCCCAGTTCCCAGCGAAAGCCGTCGTCGGCGTCGGGGAAGATGCATTCCTCGGCCGACATCGTGCCGGCCAGAAGCTCCTTTGAGACAGGCGGTCGGTTGTACGGCCGGTAAGCCTCATCGCCCACGATCACCACCTCATCGCCCGACAGCTCACGGATCCGCTGCCCAGCACGAAGCCCGCCCAACCCGGCACCGACGACCACGGTCGTCATCGGGGGTCCTCGATCCGCAACACCGCCACCGGGCAAAGTTTCACGGCGGCGGCCACCTTCGGCCGCAGTTCTTCACCGGGATCGTCGTTCAGCAGAAGCACGGTGTCACCGTCGTCATTGAGATCGAACACCTCCGGAGCCGCGATGACGCACTCGCCGTGTCCGTCGCACATGTCGTAATCGACAGAGATCTTCATCAGTCGGCCCACCTGATCGACAGCTCAAGTTCGCCGAGACTGCGGATGATGTTGTTGGGCTCGTACCGGTATGCGCCTGCCTCGAAGCGCTCGACATGATCGGCCAAGGCGTTGAACAGCGTGATCATCTCCAGCCGCGCCAACGGTTTGCCGAGACAGGAGTGCTTACCGCGCCCCCACCCCAGATGCTGCGCCGGGTTCCTGGTGATGTCGAAGCCGTCGGGATCGGGGAACTGGCGTTCGTCGCGATTCGCGGAGCCATACATCACGATCAGCCGCGAGCCCTCGGGGATCCGGGTGCCGGCGATGTCAGCATCGCGGGTGGCGACACGCGTGAAGAATTGGAGCGGCGAGGCCAACCGGACGATCTCCGGTATCGCACTCTGCAGCAACCTTCGGTCACCGCGCAGCAGATCCCATTGATCCGGATGCTGGGCGAACAGCAACAAGCCGATCCCGATGGCACTGATCGTGCTGTCGATGCTCGGATACACGTAATCGTTCATGACGCCGCGACAGAGGGCCTCGTCCCATCCGGCCTCGGCACCGTTCTTGAACAATTGATCGGCCCAGCCACCGTCGCGAATGTTGGCGGGAAAGTCTTCTTCGGCGTACTGCATGTAGCCCGCCATCGTCTGCAGTGCGGGCATCGTTCGCGGCGCATCGAGCGGACCGATGCTGTCGAAACCCGCTTTGCCCCATTCGAAGAACTGTGCGCGACCAGCCTCCGCGATACCGACGAGATCGGTGACCACGTCGATCGGCATCCGCATTGCGATGTCGGCCACGCCGTCCAGCGTTGCTCCCTCGCCCTTGCTCCTCAGCTCGGCGATCAGGTCGTCAGTGAAAGCGGCCAGCCGCGGCTTGAGTTCCTCGAGTGGCCCCTTCTTGATCGGACAGCCCTCCACCTGACGGATCTGGTCGTGGAAGTCTCCTTCGTTCATGAGACTTGTTTCCCGTATCGAGTTGAACATGTCGTTGAAACCGACTCCCTCACCGCTGGTAAAGGTTTCCCAATCAGCCAGGGTCTCGGCGACTTCCGTATACCTCGGCAGTGCGTAGTATCCGTAGTGGCGCAGCCAGACGACCGGACCGGCCTCTCGCAATTCGGCATAGGTCGGGTACGGGTTGGTCAGGATCTCGTCTACGTGCAGGTTGACGTCGAACGCAGGTACACCAACCGGATCGGGAGTGGTTGGGGTCAGGGTTGATTCGTGTGTCATGGAAGCTCTCCTTTTATCGAAACGGGCTGTGGGTTCGGCCGCGTGTCACGAATTGAGTTGGGCCGAAAGGAATCCTGCGGTGATCGCCAGGTTGCCGGGCGAGTCGAACTCCGCTCCCTCGTGGCCGGCGCCTCCGAGAACCACCAATGTGGATTCCGCGCCGACCCCGACGAGCGAGTCGTGCAGCAGTCGACTCTGGGCCGGCGGAGTGATCCTGTCGCGGTCACCGTGGGAGATGAGGAATGGCGGCGCCGAGGGCGCGACCCGGGAGAGCGGGCTCGCCTGCCAGGACACCTCGGTGGGTGTATCGACTTCGGCATCTCCGATCAGGGTCGCCTCGAACGGCGGAGGCAGCAAAAAGGATTCCACAGCACTGCGATGCGTGTTTGCAGCAAGATCCGACGGACCGAACCAGTGCACCACCGCATCGACGCGGCTGGACTCCTGCAGGTTCCCGCCCACGTCGCCCTCGAGCGCAGAGTCTCCCGCGGTCAGGCCGACCATGGTCGCGAGGTACGCACCTGCGGACGCGCCCCACACACCGACGCGTTCGGTGGCAACCTGCAAGCTGTCTCCGTTGGCACGCAACCAGCGCACAGCACCCTTCACATCATGGATCGGGTTCGGGAAGGCTCCATGCTGTCCGAGCCGATAGTTCACCGACAGCACTGCGACGCCGTACGACGCAAGCCGCGAGAGGCGATCGTCGGCACCGTCCGCCTTGTCGCCGAGCTGCCACCCACCCCCGTGCAGGTAGACGACGACGGGCGGCAGCTCCGCCGACGGTCGATGGAGGTCGGCTGTGATCTCCACGCCGTTCACGGTTGCGATCGAGATATCTGACCGGACATGCACATCGCTCATGTCAGTTCCTTCCGGGTGTGTGAAATAGGCTGTGCTGAACAATGATTCAGAACATTCTGGTGGTGTGATCCACAACACTATGGCAAGCCCGGATGCATGCCCATGTCGTCATGCGCACCAATTCGTGGCGCAATGCGCACCGCAGCGGTGAGTCACACGAAAAGGCCCGGCGATCCGTGATCGCCGGGCCAATTCCTACACTTATCCTCGCCTACCGCCAGTCTCCGCTCTCTACTCTCGCGCGGTCCGCGACCTCTTTCGAACGCACGGCACTGGCGGCCTTGCCGCCGATCCCCCAGTTTTCCGGCGCCACTTCAATGATCTGGCCACGCACGAGTCCGCGCTCGACGCCGAGGACATCGACGATCAGAGTCGTGAAGGCGGCCATTAGTTCCTGTCGCTGTGCAGCTGGGCGCCCAGCGAGCACGATCGCGGTGAAATACGGTGCAGCAGAACCACCCTCGGCCACGATCTCACCCGCGACGGCAAGTTGCGTCGGCTCGTAGTGCACGACGAAGGTCCGGACCCGCTCGATCGGTGAGTCAAGGATCTGCGAGTAGAGCGTGCTGGACTCGATCAGCAACGACCGCTCCTGCTCCGCCGTCGCAAGTCCTGTGGGTAGGTGAAAATGGGCTACGGGCATGGAAACTCCTACATGTCATTGGATTCCGCGTCGCACGCCACCGTCGGCGGTCAGGACACAACCGTGCAGGACGGACGCTTGCGGGGCGAGCAGTGTCTCGACAAGCCAGGCGATCTCGTCGAGAGTCGGCAATCGACCGAGCGTGGTCTTGTTCCGGTACCGATCCCAGATCTGCTCGATCGGCTGACCGGTCTCGGCGGACTCCGTCTCGATGAAGCGTCGGAGGCGAGGTGTGTCGATCGGACCCGGAGCGATGGTGTGCGTCGTGACGCCCTTCGGTCCGTAGAGCGCACTGATCTGTCGCATGAGGTTGAGCAAAGCGGCGTTCGCCGTGCCCGGGCCGGCGTCCAGCGGCCCCGGCTCCAAGCCCAGTGACCCGGCGATCGCCACAAAGCGAGACCCCTCGACGAGGCGATCGCGGACCCCCTGCAGGAGGCGTACCGGCCCCGCAACCTTGATGTTGGCCGCGGTTGCCAGCGCCGACGGCTCGATCGAGTCGGCCGATCCCTTGACCGGAAGGCCGGCCGCGAACACGGCCATGCGGACCGGTCCGTCCAAGGATCCCTTGATCTGATCCACAGACTCGTCACTCGCGATGTCCGCCGCGCAGCAGACGACCAGATCACTGATTGCGGCAAGCTTCTCCAGCTCGTCCGCCGAACGCGCCACCGCGACTACCTGGTAGCCCTTCGCCGCCAGACGTTCGGTGAAGATCGCCCCCATGGCGCCGGTCGCACCGACCACCACGCAGGTTTCGTCGACTGACATGGTGCTCAGCCGCGCAACCGGATCGTGACAGCGCGCGGTTCGGTGAAGAACTCACGTGAGTACTGACCTCCCTCGCGGCCGAGGCCGCTGATGCCCTCCCCGCCGAACGGGAGGCGCAGATCGCGTTCGAAGAATGTGTTGATCCACACGGTGCCGGCCTTCCATCGCGCAGCGAGACGGTGGGCACGATCGAGGTTCTGGGTGAACAGGATTCCGGCGAGCCCGTAGGGTGAATCGTTGGTGATCCGCAGAGCTTCCTCTTCGGTGTCGAAACCGATCACCGTCTCGACAGGACCGAAGATCTCCTCACGCGCGGTGCGGGATTCGTTGGTCAAACCCGTGATGACGGTCGGCGGGAAATAGAATCCCCCGGCGTGGGCCTCATCGGTGAGACGTTCACCGCCGGTGACGATCTTGCCGCCTTCCTCCTGCGCAAGTTCGACGTAACCCGCCACCTTCTCGAGGTGGCGCTGCTCGATCAACGGCCCCATGAACGTCGACGCTTCCTTCGGATCACCGACCGTGAGTGTGCGGGCCTCCTCGGCGAACCGCTCCAGGAACTCTTCCCGGATCGAGTTCTGTACCAGGAGACGCGACCCCGACAGACAGACCTGACCATTGCCGCCGAAGATGGCGCGAATCGACATCGGCACGGCCACATCGAGATCCGCGTCGGCGAAGACGATGTTCGCCGACTTCCCACCCATCTCCGCCGACACCGGCGTGTGATTGAGCGCAGCCGCCTGCAAGATCTTGACGCCGGTGGCGCTCGAGCCGGTGAAGGTTATCCGGTCGACTCGCGGATCGGACGTCAGTGGTCCGGCGACCGCCTCGCCACCGAAGCCGTGCACCACGTTGAGAACACCGGCCGGAAGTCCGGCCTCCAAGGCGATCTCGGCGAATCGGTTGGCGGTCAACGGAGTCTGCGGCGCCGGCTTGAGGACAACGGTGTTGCCAAAAGCCAATGCGGGAGCGATTTTCCAGGTCGCCAGCATCAGCGGCGCATTCCACGGGCTGATCGCGGACACCACACCGGCCGGCGGATACAGCACGTACGACAGCAGATCTCCGTCGGGATAGGCCTCATTCGCCGCCATCGCCACGTAGTCGGCGAAGAACCGCAGGTTGTGTGCCACTCGCGGGATTTCCGCGTGCAGCGACTGCGTGATGGTCTTGCCGCCGTCACGGGTTTCCAACTGCGCAAGTTCTTCTCGGTGATCGTCTACGGCGTCGGCGACAGCGTGGAGAACCTTGGCGCGTTCTTTCGGTGACATCTGCGGCCACGGGCCGTCGTCGAACGCCTTGCGAGCCACCGAGATGGCCGCACTGCCGTCGTCGGCGGTGCCACGGGCGACGGTGGCCAGCAGACTCCCGTCGTGCGGATCACGAGACTCGAAGGTGGATCCGTCCGACGCCGTCTTCCACTCGTCGCCGATGAGATGGCGTATCTCGATCGGGGCGTTGATCGCGGTCATACCGTGGCCACCTCCGGGGTCTCATAGGTGCGTCCCGCCAGCTCCGACGCGACGTCGATGATCATGTCCTCTTGTCCTCCGATCACACCACGACGACCGAGTTCCAGAAGGATTTCCCGAGTCGAGATGCCGAACTTCTTTGCCGCACGCTTGGTGGGGTGGAAGAACGTCGAGTAGACGCCCGCATAGCCGAGCACCAGGGCGGTCTCGTCCACGATCTGCGGTTCCTTCATCAACGGCGCGACAACATGTTCGGCGGTGTCGATGAGCGGGAAGAGGTCGACGCCGGTGTCCCAGCCTGCGCGCTCGAAGGCGGCTGCAAGCACCTCGGTCTGTGCGTTGCCTGCGCTGGCGCCGAGCCCTCGCAGCGATCCGTCGATGTAGGTGGCACCGTTCTCGGCGGCCGTGAGCGCGTTGGCAATTCCCACTCCGAGGTTGTTGTGGGCGTGGAAGCCGATGTCGGCCGAGATCGCCGTGCGCAGCGCGGCCACCCGCTCGCCGGCCTGCTGCGGCACCATCGCGCCGGCGGAGTCCACCACGTAGACGACGTCGGCGCCGTACGAGTCGAGCTTGGCGGCCTGTTCGGCCAGTGGCTCTGCCTCGAGCTTGTGGCTCATCATCAGGAAGCACATGACGTTGAGGCCCTTGTCTTTTGCCCACTCGACAGGCTGCTGACCGCAATCGGCCTCGGTGCAGTGCACGGCGACGCGCACGGTCTTGATCCCGGCGTCGATGGCTCCCTGCAACTCGTTCAACGTGGCGATGCCCGGGACGTAGAGCACGGCGATGTCGGCGTTGTCGACCGCGCCGACGGCGGCCCGCACATAGTCGGGGTCGGTGGCCGCGGCGAATCCGTACTGGATCGACGACGCCCCCAGCCCAATGCCGTGCGCGACCTCGATCGTGGAGATTCCGGCCCGGTCGAGTCCGGCGGCGATGGCGGCGACGTTGTCGGTGGTGAACTGATGCGACACACTCGACATCCCATCGCGGAGGGTGGTGTCGACGAGGGTGACCTTGCGGTCGGCTGCGGTTCCGTCGGTGCTCATTGAGCTGCTCCTGTCACGAGGTTCTCGGAGGCCATGACGTCGGCGACGCGCACGGCGGCTGCGGTGATGATGTCGAGGTTGCCGGCGTAGGTGGGCAGGAAATCGCCTGCGCCAACCACTTCGAGCATGACGGTGACGAGATCACCGTCGACGTCGACGAGCTTGAGGGTGTATCCGGGCACGTACTTCTGGACTTCGGCGACCATGTCGATGACGGCCCGCTCGATGGCGACGGCGTCGGGGTTGCGCACCTTGGCGTAGACGGTGTCGCGCATGTTCATCGGCGGCTCGGCCGGATTGATCACCGAGATGGCCTTGGCGCGGTCGGCGCCGGCCACCGTCGCGAGCGCGCGGCCCGTCTTCTCACTGAACTCACTGAGGTTCTGCCGGGTGCCCGGGCCGGCGCTCTTCGACGCGATCGCGGCGACGATCTCGCCGTAGGAGGCGTCGGCCACCTCGTTGATCGCATACAGGATCGGGATGGTCGCCTGCCCGGCGCAACTCACCATGTTGACGTTGGGTGCCCTGAGATGTTCGTGCAGGTTGACCGCAGGCACGACGTAGGGACCGACCGACGACGGGGTCAGATCGATGGCCGTGATGCCCGCCTCGGCGTAGCGGGGTGCCGCCGCAGCGTGGATCTTGGCCGAGGTGGCCTCGAAGATGAGGTCGGGCCGCTCGGGCTGTGCGAGGAGCCAATCGACACCCTCGGCGGAGGTTTCCAGTCCTTCCGCGCGGGCGCGGGCAATGCCTTCACTCTTCGGGTCGATGCCGATCATGTACTTGGGTTCCACGTTCTCCGAACGCAGCAGCTTGTACATCAGGTCCGTCCCGATGTTGCCCGATCCGACTATCGCGGCGGTCAACCGACTCATGGTGTTCTCCTCTACTCGCGGTGCGATACCGACGACGGTAGGTACTTGGTCCCGGCGAGCGGGCCGGTCGACGACGTACCCGGATCAACGGCGACGACAATCGGCGGTTGTTCGGCAATGCCGAACGTGGGTGACTGGGGTCACAAACACGGCCATGCTGTGAGCATCCAGTAGATGGAAGGTCCCCGCAGACGCGGTGCCCGCACGATTGACCACAGGAGAACCGATGAGCGAGAACCCCGCCCGTTTCGATGTCGCGCACCTGGCGCGCTGCGAACTCTTCAGCCCCAAGCCGCAGGAAACCGAGGACTTCTTCACCCGTTTTCTCGGGATGTACGTGACCAAGCGCGAAGGTCAGTCGGTGTTTCTCCGTGGTTACGAGGACCCCTATCAGTGGAGCCTCAAGATCACCGAGTCCGACCAGCCCGGCATGGGTCACGCAGCAATGCGCACCAGCTCACCGGAGGCTCTCGAGCGCCGGGCGTCGTCGCTCAAGGACGGCAACATCGACAGCAAGTGGCACGAAGACGAGTTCGGCTACGGCAAGACCCTGTCCTACAAGACCGCCGACGGCCACAACTTTGCCCTCTTATGGGAGGCCGAGAAGTACGTCGCCCCAACGGAATTGCAGAGCAAGATTCTCTCGCGTCCGTCGAAGAAGCCGTTGCAGGGCATTCCCGTGAAGCGCATCGACCACCTGAACCTGATGGCGTCGGACGTGACTGCGGTGAAGAACGAGTTCGAGCGGCACCTCGGATTCCGTACCACCGAACGCGTCGTAGATGGTGAGGTCGAAATCGGCGCATGGATGAGTTCGAATCTGTTGGGCCACGAGATCGCCTGCATGCGCGACATGACCGGCGGCGCAGGTAAACTCCACCACCTCGCGTTCTACTACGGTAACGGCCAGCACAACATCGACGCGGCAGAGATGTTCCGCGACTACGACATTCAGATCGAGGCCGGACCGGACGTGCACGGCATCACGCAAGGACAGTTCCTCTATGTGTTCGAGCCCGGCGGCAACCGCGTCGAACTGTTCGGCGAAGCGGGCTATCTGCACATGGATCCGGATGCACAGACCAAGACCTGGAACATGGCCGACATCGACACCGGCCTGGCCATTGGTGGGGCGAAACTCCCCTGGGAGACCTACTTCACCTACGGAACCCCCAGTCCACTCACGCTCGATCAGCACATCGAGCAGTTCGCGCACTTCGGCCCCGGGCAGGAACCGCCGGCCGTCGAAGCAGCCGAGGAGAACATCCCACTGGAGATCGACCACTCCCGCGCGGTGGCGGGCTCACCCGTCTGACCTGTACCTGCGTCGCTCCCGCCGCTTCCTGTGCTCTGGAAGCGGCGGGTCGCACGTTAGGGGTAACGGCAATGCCTCCCATGCGCGGGCGAAGTGGAGTTGAGTGGAAAGCATGTACGGAGCCGTATTGCATGCGCCACGGGACGTCCGCTTCGAGGAACGATCCGACCCCACCATCGTCGAACCGTCGGATGCGGTTGTCCGCACGGTCGCGGCCTGCGTCTGCGGGTCCGACCTGTGGCGATACCGCGGAATCACACCCGTGCCCAAGCCCATGCCGATCGGTCACGAGTTCTGCGGGGTGGTCACCGCGATCGGCGATGGCGTCACCACCGTGAAACCGGGCGACTTCGTGGTCGGCGGATTCAATCCCTCCGACAACACCTGCCCGCTGTGCCGCAAGGGCGCCACCGCCAACTGTCAGCACGGATCGCACTACGACGGCGCGCAGGCCGAGCAGATCCGCATCCCGATGGCCGACGGCACGCTGATCGCGACCCCCGAGTCGCCACCCGACGACCTGATCCCGAGCCTGCTCGCGCTGTCGGACGTCATGTGCACCGGGTGGCACGCGGCGGTGTC